>JBBPYO010000226.1:0-4601 GCA_038199845.1 Flavobacteriales bacterium | reverse complement strand
CACACAACGGCATTATTGTTGTCGTTGCCGGCGAAAGCGCCAAGAGTGAGCGTTATAACTGCGGTAGAATCTGCGCAATCGTCTTCGCTACTTGTGTAGGTATATTCAAAAACGCCACCGGTCATAATGGCAAAAGTGTCCAGCTCGCCAGTTTCTGTATTGAGACTGCGATCCTGATCATTATCGGTCCACGTGCCACCGGATAGCGGAGTACCGCCCAAGGCATCAAAAAGAGCTATGAATTGAGCTCTCTCTTTCGAACAAAAGCTTATGCTTGCATTTTCACCTGCACATTGCGCGCTTATAATCGGACTGTAGATTAATAATAAAAGCAGAATGGAGGTACGGAGTTTACCCGGATTGAACGTAATTTTTTTGAACATAAGTTAAAAATTGCACATCATCAAAAGTAAAATTATCGGTCAAAGATAAATTAATTACGATGAAGTGCATTTTTTATTTCGCTTATGTGCAAAAATTTAGAAAAATATATGTTAAAATCACACAGGAGTTTCTTCCCTTCCATCGGGGAAAATAGCAAAACGAGCTGCTTTGGGATCGTGTGTATGTTCTGAACTTGGCCACGGCCAACCACCGAATTCATTTTCGCGAAAGCGGGAAAAACCTGCGTTAATTTCTTCTCTTGAATTCGCTACAAATGGCCCGTGCTGCACAACATGTTCTCCAATGGGTCTTCCCTGAAGGAGTAATAATCTAGCCGCTTTTGAACCGTTTTTCAAAATAAGTTCTTGCGAGGCATCTGCAATTATACGCTGCATTGCCGGAATTTCAAACCCATCGGCCTCGAGTTGGTCGCCTTCAAAAAAGTAAAGCGATCTATTAATTTCCGCAGATGTTGTGGGCAAGGTAAAACTGGCACCAGGCGCGATGGTGATTATCCAGATATTAACCTCATTAGCTGGATCTGCTGCCCAGGAATCCGGATTGGGGTTAAGAGCGTGGGTATTTTCATAGTTTCCAGCAATGATTTTAAGGGTCGTTAATTTGCCTTCCGAATCCGGAACCTGAATTACAGGGATTTTTTCATGCCATAACATGCCGAAATACGGCGCAACTTGCTTGTTTTTAGCGGGTAAGTTGAGCCAAATCTGAAAGAGCAGCAAGGGATTTTCCTGATCTTTATAAATCATGGGAAACATCTCACTGTGTTGTACGCCATTGCCAGCGGTCATCCATTGCACATCGCCCTGGCCAAAACGCCCCGAAGCGCCAAGGGAGTCCGAGTGATCTACAAAACCCCGTTCTGCAATGGTCACCGTTTCAAAACCCATATGAGGATGTGCGGGAAAACCGGGCACCTTACTACCGTGGTACATCGCCCAACCGTCTTTCTGCACAAAATCCTGTCCCAGATTTCTTCCTGTCAGCGGCGCATCTGGACCCAGTTGGTCATTGCCTTTGGGATAGGTATCGTTGTGAAAGGCACAAAAAAGGAAAGGATCGTCTGTTTCCCACTGTGCTTGAAGTGCTCTTATTTTTTGTATAGCTCCCATAATTTTTTTTGACTTGAGAATTTGAGCAGGTAATTAGCAACTGCTCAAATTCATTAATGTTTACGTAAATTTATAGAAAATGTACCAACTTGCCTTTATTATTAAAACGGCCCGTTTTTTACTATAAAACAGCCGTTTTTAGAACTTTTAGCCCAATTTTTATATGGAATTCTTTCAAAAGGAAATCTCACTTGCGCCAAGAAACCGTGGTTTTCATCTTATAACTTCAGAAATAACAACCAATTTCCCAGATATTTCTAAGATTAAAACGGGCCAATTGCAGGTTTTTATCAAACATACTTCCGCCGGACTTACCATAAATGAAAACGCCGATCCAAGCGTACGTACCGATTTTGAAAGTCACATGAATAAAATGGTTCCCGAGAACGCGCCTTATTACATTCACACGTTTGAAGGCGCAGACGATATGCCTGCACATATCAAAGCCTCGTTAATGGGCGCTTCCGTTACAATTCCCATCACTAATGGAAAGCTGAATTTGGGCATTTGGCAGGGTATTTATCTCTGTGAGCACAGGAATAATGGAGGAAAGAGAAAAGTAGTATTATCTGCTTTTGGAAACTAGCGCTCTTTTCTTTGCGTTTATAAGTTCTTCAAGCACTTCTTCCACGCCCTCCTCGGTGTTGCTTTTAGTACTGAAACGTGCAGCTTTTGCAACATTGGGATGCGCATTTTCCATGGCATAACTAAAGTGCGCCTGTTCCATCATTTCCAGATCATTGTTGTAATCTCCCAGCACAAGGGTTTCCTCTTTGGTAATGCCCAGTAATTCCTGAACGTGTTTTAGGGCATTACCTTTATTGGTATTGTTATCGGAAATATCAAGCCAATTTTCAGCAGAAACTTTTACTTTGATTTTATTTTCATCTTCTTTAAAAGCGGGATAGGTCGAGTTTTCAGATCCATTAAAACTATAAACGGCAATCTTAAAAAACTCATCATCAGCGATTACATTGAGTAGATCATCAACTTTTGAGTACTTTATGTAATATTCTGGAAAAATGGATAGAAATTCAGTATGATCAGACTCAACATAGGCTTGTTTTTTCCCGCAGAGTACAATATGTGCGTCTTCTAAATTTCTAATTTTTTCTATCAATAATTTCACTGTGTCTTTATCGAGAAACATGGTAAGTAAAACTTCATCTTTGCGCTGCGAGATGCCACCATTTTCGGCAATAACGGTAATCCTATCTTTTATAGGATTTAACTTATCTATGATGCTATAATATTGCCTTCCACTAGCAGCAATAAAATGCACATCAAGTGCGATAAGCTCTTCGTAAAGTTCGTAAAAACGAGTAGTTACTTTTCCTTTTTCGTTGAGCAAAGTACCATCCATATCGCTTACAACCAGTCTTACTTTTGCTAAATCTATCATTTCTTCCATAAGCTGCAAAAATACGGTATATATATAGACGAGTTGTTAGTAAAAGGTTAAGGGTGGTAATGGGATTATTGTTGTTAAAAATTATAGTCTGAAGACGATTAATGTAGTTTATTACCCAATTTTAAATAAAAAGCTCCATTTATATATCCAAGTACGCAATAAAAGCAAGGAGAATATCATTTTTCTTTGTTAAAAATTTGGGATATGCGACATAAAATTCCCACGGAATAATACTGAATTATCACTTTATCGATCATATTTGCATTATGTAGAATCGTAAAATTTCAGGTGTAAATATGTCGTAGTTTTGTGCGCTTAAATTTACGCTGCGTGCTAATTCATTGTAATTGAAAGTCGCTTTTTCTAAAATAGTTGACTTAATTAATTGATTTTTTCCTAAGCGTTCTTTACCCCAAATAAGAAAAATGAACAGTTACTTTTATAGAATAGTAAAGAAGTTGAAAATACTTCCACAGAAATCATTTGTAAAGCTCCATTACAAATATCAAACGGGAAAAACGCTGAACCTGAATGATCCTAAAGATTTTAATGAGAAAATACAGTGGCTCAAAGTTTATTTCAAACCGGATATACTAACGCAACTCGTCGATAAATACGATGTGAGATCTTACGTGTCAGACCGAGTGGGTGCAAAATATCTTAATGACGTTTACGGCGTTTATGAAAACCCAGATGACATTGATTTTAATAGTATGCCGAAGAGGTTTGTTCTGAAGGCGACCCACGGATACGATATGAATCTTGTGGTTAAGGATAAAGAGAAACTGGATGTGACCAGAACAAGGGAAATAGCGAGAGGATGGCTTGCTATAAACCACTACTATCTCGCGGGAATGGAATGGGCCTACAAGAATATAAAACCCAGATTACTTGCGGAAAATTTTATGGAAGAAAAGGGTAAGACTACTATCAACGATTATAAGTTTTACTGTTTTAGTGGTGTTCCCAAGTTTCTTCATGTCGATTTAGACCGGGGAAACAATCATTCCGTGGGTTATTATGATATGAAATGGCAAAAACTGCCGTTTGCAAAAAAAGTACACCATCTAGTAGAAGGAGATATTCCAAAGCCTGAAAATTTTGAAGAGATGGTTGAGGTTGTTAAGAAGCTTTCCGCAGATTTTCCTTTTGTGCGCGTAGATCTTTATAATTTGGATGGCAAGATTGTATTTGGCGAAATGACCTTTTATCCTGGAGATGGTAGGATTCAATTTGAACCGGAGCAGTATAATAAAATTTTGGGTGATTATATTGAATTACCAAAAATTCCTAAAGGCAAAAAGTTTATAACCCATTTTTTACAACCCAATCAGTTGCAACGTGAGTTAGCTTAAACGCATTTATTTAAGTAAAATTATAGAAATCAGTGATTTAGAGATATAAATCACTGATTTTTTTTATGCCCCGACATTTTCTTAAACAAAAATTTATCAATGAATCTATGTCATTTACATTTCTGAAAGAAGGGAAATTGCTGTATAATAGAACTATTTCTTATATAATAATTCCACCGATTAGGATTGATGAAAGACTAATTAATCTTTCACTTCTAGATATTCAATTTATATAAAGATGGTTGAATAACTGATTACGTGTTATTAGCGCATTCTAGTAAAGTAAAGAAACTCTGCAAAAAATTTTCTTTATATAATAAT
>JBBPYO010000225.1:0-3241 GCA_038199845.1 Flavobacteriales bacterium | reverse complement strand
GTTGTGACAGAGTGGCGTTAAAATTATATGGCTAGAACAAAATTTACAGATATTGACAGTTTGTCATTGCAGGACATTGATGGTGAAGCAGAATTGATCCCGCTGATGACCCCTGAAGATGAAGAAGAAATAAACCGTGAAGAACTCCCTGAAACCTTACCCATATTGCCTTTGCGCAATACGGTTCTCTTTCCCGGGGTCGTCATACCAATAACCGCAGGGCGCGATATGTCCATCGAACTGATAAACCAGGCGAATAAAGGAAGCAAAATTATAGGCGTAGTATCTCAAAAAGATGAAAACGTAGAAAATCCCGGTCCGGAAGATATCAATTCCATTGGGGTTGTGGCGCGTATTTTACGGGTGCTAAAAATGCCAGACGGTAATGTGACCGTAATCATACAGGGCAAAAAACGCTTCAGTATTGCGGAAGTGATCACAGAAAAACCGTATCTGGTAGCAACCGTGCGTGAAGTGGAAGAAGCGCGACCCGCAGAAAACAGTAAGGAATTTGGTGCGATCATAGATTCGATCAAAGAGCAGGCGCTCAAGATTATTAAGGAATCTCCCAACATACCGAGCGAGGCCGGTTTTGCGATCAAAAATATAGAGAGCAATTCCTTTCTTATCAATTTTGTGAGCTCAAATATGAGCCTAGACGTTGAAGAAAAGCAGAATTTACTCGAGATCAATGATCTGCAAGAGCGAGCGATGCAGACTTTGCGCCACATGAACACCGAAATGCAAAAGCTGGAACTGCGCAACGACATTCAAAGCCGGGTGCATAATGATATGAGCCAGCAACAGCGCGAGTATTTCTTGCACCAGCAGATGAAGACCATTCAGGAGGAACTGGGCGGCGTTTCGCAAGAGGATGAACTCGACGAACTGCGCGAAAAAGCCAAGTCTAAAAAATGGGATGTTGATGTTAAAAAGCATTTTGAGAAGGAATTGTCAAAAATGCAACGCATGAACCCGCAAGTGGCAGAATACAGTATTCAGCGGAATTATCTGGACCTGTTTGTTGATCTTCCGTGGAATCAATTCAGCAAAGATAAATTTGACCTTAAACGTGCGCAGCGCATTTTGGATCGCGATCATTACGGACTTGATGATGTTAAGCAGCGCATCATAGAATATCTCGCCGTTTTAAAGCTGCGGAACGATATGAAATCTCCCATTCTTTGCCTTTATGGACCTCCGGGAGTGGGTAAAACCAGCTTGGGGAAATCTGTTGCAGAGGCTTTGGGACGTGAATATGTGCGTATGAGCCTTGGCGGAATCCGTGATGAGGCGGAAATACGCGGTCACCGAAAAACCTACATTGGCGCCATGCCTGGACGCATTATCCAGAGTTTGAAAAAAGCGGGAACGAGCAATCCTGTTTTTGTGCTGGATGAGATCGATAAATTGAATACTTCGCACCAGGGCGATCCTTCTTCCGCATTGCTGGAAGTGCTCGATCCTGAGCAGAACAGCGAGTTTCACGATAACTTTTTAGAAATGGGATTTGACCTTTCTAAAGTAATGTTCATCGCCACCGCAAATAATTTGAACACCATACAGCCAGCACTGCGCGACCGTATGGAAATCATCAACGTGACCGGTTATACCATCGAGGAAAAAGTAGAAATAGCCAAGCGTCACTTGCTGCCCAAACAGTTGGAAGAGCATGGTGTGACCAAAGAGCAATTGAAAATTTCTAAGCCCAATCTGGAAAGGATCGTTGAAGGATATACCCGCGAATCTGGCGTGCGTGGCCTTGAAAAGCAAATTGCCAAAATGGTACGCTACGCGGCCAAAAATCTGGCAATGGAGGAAGAATATGTTTCCAAAGTAACCCAAAAGGAAGTCATTGATGTACTTGGTGCACCAAAAATGGAACGTGATAAATATGAAAACAACGAGGTGGCCGGAGTAGTTACGGGACTTGCTTGGACGCAAGTAGGTGGAGATATTCTGTTTATAGAATCTATTTTATCTAAAGGAAAAGGAAACCTTAATATCACCGGTAACCTGGGTAAAGTGATGAAGGAGAGCGCCACCATTGCCATGGAATATATCAAGAGCAACGCGGAAGAACTGGGTCTTGATCCTGGCATTTTTGAGAAATATAACGTTCACATTCACGTGCCGGAAGGCGCCACGCCAAAAGATGGCCCAAGTGCTGGGATTACAATGTTGACTTCTCTAGTTTCCTTATTTACGCAGCGTAAAGTCAAGAAAGACATTGCCATGACCGGCGAGATTACGCTACGCGGAAAAGTTTTGCCCGTAGGTGGAATCAAGGAAAAAATCCTCGCGGCAAAACGTGCGCGTATTAAAGAGATCATGATGTGCAAAGAAAACGAAAGGGATATTAAAGAGATCAAACAAGAATATATCAAAGGTCTTACCTTTCATTATGTGAGTGATATGAGCGAAGTGCTGGAAATTGCACTGACTAAAGAAAAAGTCAATAACCCGAAAGAGTTGTAAAAATTCTGAATTCTGAATTTTAAATTGAAAAGCCAGACTAAATTGCTTTTAAGTAATTTTAGTCTGGCTTTTTTTATTGTTAAATTGAATTATAACTCGCTTTTCAGATTCCATTTGGAACTGAACCTTCAAAGCTGATAATGATCTGAGTTTGATATATATTTATTTAAATTAAGAAACAGCTCATTCGAAACCCAATTTGAAATTTTAAAAAAACGGTTGTGTTGGCCTTTAGAATGGTGTTTATTGATGTATAGAATGTTGTCACATCGAGTATCCCGATTCCTTCATCGGGATGAATCGAGACGGGGTTTCTAGTCAAAATGTTTCTCGTTTTCAGGAAAAGACTTCTCGATACTTTTTTCATTCTGCTCTCGCATCTTGAAAAAAACTCGAAGTGACCCAGCATTTGTCAATAAGTGGGCAATCCTATTCTTTTAATGAGCGTTTTTTAATACCTCAAAATAAAGTATCATTGTAACCGTTTTCTTTACGACTTTATATCCTGTCGCTTATGCCGAAATATTTACCGTTCGTACTGCTTTTTTTGAGCACCACATCGGTATGGGCACAGTTGGGCGGGCGCGCTACCTATCAATTTTTAAACCTAGTTTCTTCGCCAAAACAGGCCGCGCTGGGCGGTAAAGTAGTTACGGATTACAGTTATGATCCCACATCGGCGCTTTTTAATCCGGCGACGATCAATGCCGCGATGGATAATCAACTTTCGCTCAATTATGTGAACTATATCGCAGACGTAAAT
>JBBPYO010000224.1:0-4704 GCA_038199845.1 Flavobacteriales bacterium | reverse complement strand
TTTGTGTCAGTCCCGCCTTGAGTAGGGCCTGAATTTGATACCTTTGAGCAAGGCTAAGCTGTCTGTATTTTTTCATGCAAGATGAATATAAGCACTGGGCCCAAAACAGATGGGGCTAGCCCCATCTGTTTTTAATATTCGTGTTGCACTTATCACTTGAACTTACAAAAGATATAAAAGACGCCATTTATCAACAGGTAAAAAACTGCGAAGACAGGGAGCTGTTACTTGATGCTTTGGTCAAGCTCATCCCAGACCCCCCGAACATTTCGAGCAGCAACTTTGTGGAAGAGCCAGAGACGGATTATGAGAAAACATCTGCTATGCCCAAAGCACATTATAAACTTTTAAAGGAGGATTGGGAGCTTTTCAAAAAAGGCGAAATTAAGGAAAAACCTCTTGAAGAGGTAATGTCCAAATTGCGAAAAAAATACCGTTTATGAGGATAAACCTGTTCGCACGGGCAGAAATTGAAATGGATGATTCAGCATTCCATTACGAATCCCAAAGAATAGGTTTAGGAACTGATTTTTTATCTGAGGTTGAGCAAATTTGCCATCTAATTTCAAGAAATCCGTAGCGATATCCAAAAATTTTTGTTGGTTTCCGTGAAGCACCTCTAGAACGTTTTCCATTTCTTATTATTTACAAGTTTGATGTGAACGACCTATACATAGTTTCAGTTTTTCATACCAGCAGAAATCCATTGAACAAGCCGAAATAAATACAGTTAGAAGTCCTAATTCCCATCCCCAAAAGCCCACCTCAAAAACTCTGGAAAAGCCCTTCCCCAAGTTGGTAAATCATGCTTTCCGCCCTCTATTTGTACATAGGTAATATCGCCTGGGAAAGAATATCCTTTCGCCTGCAGTTCTTTTACCAGATCTAGCGTATCGTCTATAGAATCTATGATCCCGTTGTTATTTCGGTCTGCTTTTTCATCGTGGCTACCGCACTGAAACCAGAAATCCAAATGCGGATCGTGCGCTCCATTTTTTACCATATCCAAAACAATTCGGCTTCTGTCTTCATTATCACCTTTTACGTAAGGTTTTTTTCGCCACCAGAACGAACCGCTAAAAACGCCTATTTTATCGAAATAATCGGGGTTATTGAATGCAATATCAAAAGCATTGAGTCCACCCAGCGACATTCCGCAGAATACCCAGTCCGTCTTTTCATGCGAGGCATTAAACTGTTCTTTGAGAAATGGAATCATTTCCTCAAGGATAAACTGACTGTAATTTTTGGCTCGTGCACCGCGTCCTTTAAAGTCCGAACAGCGGGCAGTTCCGTATTCCTGTAATCGGTTTCCAGCGGTAATCCCAACATAGATAAACGGTTTTATATTTTCTGCAGAAAATGTTGTAGCAAGCGTCTTCTCAAGGTTCATTTTTTCAAAATCCTGACCGTCGTTCATGAGCAGCACAGGAAATTTTTCGGGATTGTTCCAGAATGTAGCTGGTGCCACTAGACGAAAATCTACTTTTCGCTGTAAAAATTCAGAATAAAGGAAACCCTTAATGTTAATATGGTCAATATGAAAATGCATGGCAGTATTTAAGCTGCAAGTATAAGGATTCTATAAATAGCATAAGTAAATTGATAAAATTGCCCGCTTTTGTTTGATAATACATTTATTTAATTCATTTTTAATCTAAATTTAAAGCAATGTCGGTTATTTCACACATTCCTTATTTTTCAAATATTCTCAATCGTATTATTGATATTGAGGTAACTGGGCATTGGGGACATCCTATTCTCATGTTTCCGTCTTCTTACGGCAGTTATACACAAAACCGGGATTTTGGACTTAACGATACGGTGATGCATTTTGTGGAGCAGGGCAAGATTAAATTGTACAATATAGAAACGCTTGACGGCTGGTCATTTTATGCAGAGCATATGTCTTCTGAAGAGAAAATCACCCATTATGAGCAGTATTTGCGGTTTATTGTAGAAGAACTCATTCCTAGAATTCAGCAAGATTGCCACACGCACCGGGTTGCTGTTGCAGGCTGTAGTTTTGGCGGTTATCATGCGGGCAATATTGCTTTTCGGTTCCCAGATCTTGTTTCCCATTTATTCTCCATGTCCGGTGTGTTCAACATTCGCAATCTTGCGCCACTTTCTGACGATATGCGTATTTATTTTAACTGTCCAGACGAGTTCGTTTTGAACGATGAATCTTGGAAATACCATCACATGCATATTGTACTGAATACTTCAGACTGGGATATTTGCCTTTCCCGAAATCAGCACATGCATGAAGTTCTTAATAGCAAAGGAATTGCACATTGGTATGACGAGCGCAAGTGGATGGAACACGACTGGCCGCTTTGGAAAATGGTTTTTCCGGAATATATACAGCGTTATTTTTAGAATTTGAAACGTAGAAAAAAGACGTACGACCGCTTCGCTAGAGACATATGACATAAGAGAAAAGACAAAAGAGAAAAGAAATAGGATTAGAGCGCAACGGTTTTGGTGAGAAAATTAATAGTTTAATAGATTGAAAGGACTTGCGAAAAATGAATCTTTTCTTACGTCTTATCGTCTTACGTCAAAAGCTTTACGTCACTTTTAAATTATAAAACAACCTTAAAAAAACATATATCATGACAAAAAAAGTAGGGATATTATTTGGGATGGAAGACACCTTTCCGTGGGCGTTTATAGAACGTGTCAATGAGTTGGGAAAAGGTGACATCATTGCAGAACCAGTGCTAATTGACAAAGTGCAACAAGGTGTGGATTATGGATATCACGTAATCTTTGACCGTATTTCCCATGAAGTGCCATTTTACCGCGCGTATTTGAAAAACGCCGCACTTATGGGTACTGCGGTGATCAACAACCCATTCTGGTTCAGTGCAGATGAGAAATTCTTTAATAACTGTCTGGCTATGGAACTGGGTGTGCCAGTACCTAAAACCATTTTATTGCCCTCTAATCATCGCCCGGATAATACTTCGGAAACTTCCTTCAGAAACCTGAAAAACCCAATGGATTGGGAATATATCTTTGATTATGTAGGCTTTCCCGCATATATGAAGCCTTTTGACGGTGGCGGCTGGAAAAACGTCTATAAAGTGCATAATGCAGAAGATTTTTTTGCCCGTCATGCGGAAACTGGCCAGCTGGTCATGATGTTGCAGGAAGAGATCGTATTTGACGATTATTACCGCGTCTATTCTTTGGGTCAGAAATATGTGCATATCATGCCCTACGAACCCAGAAATGAGTTTCAGGACCGCTACGCGACCGAACCGAAAACCAGCGGTGCAGCACATAAAAAACTGATGAAAACCATTACCGATTACACCTTAAAATTGAATCAAGCACTGGGTTATGATTTAAATACGGTAGAATTTGCCATTCGTGACGGTGTTCCTTATGCGATAGATTTCTGCAACCCGGCGCCAGATGCGGATATTCATTCCGTAGGGAAGGAGAATTTTGAATGGATCGTGGAGCATGCGGCCAAGTTTGCCATCGAAAAAGCAAAAGCTTATAAACCAAAACAGGATAATACATCTTGGGGAACTTTTGTGCAAGATGCAATTGCCAAACCTAAACCAAAAACGAAGAAAGTACAGCTAAAAACGGCCGCAGAAGCGAAGAAATCTTCGGTTAAAAAAACAGATAAAAAACCGGTCAAAAAAGGCTGAAAAACAGACTTCTGCAAAGCCAAAATCACCCGAAAAAGCAAAGGCGAAAGATAAAAAATAGTCAAGAGGAGCGGTGTTCTTAATTCTATGGAGAGAATGTGGCTGCGTTTATTTGTTGAAGCAGAGCGAAAAAGAATTGATATTGAACAAAAGGTGGCTGAGTGAATTTCTTATAGCGCAGCGCAAAGGAATTAGTATCAGTTTAGGTGGCTGAGTGAATTTCTTGTAGCGCAGCGCAAAGGAATTAGTACCGAAGCCCTGTCTGTAAATCGCAAATCAAAAATTGTATAGCTTTTCGCCTAAAGTCAAAAGCAAAAACCCAACATTATGAAAAACTTTACTTTAGGTATAGAGGAAGAATTCCAGATCTTGGACAGTGATACGCTCATGTTGCGTTCTCATATGTCAAAAATATTGGACGGTGGCAAGGTTTTTTTACAGGAGCGTATTAAGGAGGAAATGCACCAGGCGGTTGTGGAAATGGGCACAAATGTCTGTGAAAACATCAATCAGGCCCGCGATGAAGTCTCTTATCTGCGCCAGCAAGTTATTCAGCTCGCCGATAATGAGGGCATGAAAGTTGCCGCAGCCGGTACGCATCCGTTTTCGCATTGGCGAGATCAATTAATTACGCCAAATCCCCGTTATGACGCTCTTATCGAGGAAATGAAAGATGTGGCGCGTTCCAACCTTATCTTTGGTCTGCACGTACACGTGGGAATTCCAGATCGAGAAGAAGGGCTTCAGATAATGAATGTGGCGCGGTATTTTCTTCCGCATTTATACGCGCTTTCTACTAATTCGCCTTTCTGGGAAGCGCGTGATACCGGTTTTAAATCCTTCCGCTCCAAGATATTTGATAAGTTTCCGCGTACTGGGATTCCGCCGTATTTCAGCAGCGTGGCAGAATATGACAATTTTGTGGAAACGCTAGTCAAAACCAATTGTATAGATAATGGCAAGAAAATCTGGTGGGACATTCGGCTGCATCCTTTTTATCCCACGGTAGAATTCCGCATTTGCGATATGGCAA
>JBBPYO010000223.1:0-3023 GCA_038199845.1 Flavobacteriales bacterium | reverse complement strand
CTTTATTTAGTATTAGGGTATCGCCACTAATTGTAAAATTATCGGCCAGGTTAAAAACATTCAGAACTTCGTTTTCATTGATGGAATTATCCGGGCAGGCCATCCGTGTACTCGCGAGTTGCGTAAACGAAATCCTATTTCCTTTCTCAGCGCTATAATTTCCTCTAAAAGTATTGCATCCCGAAAATCCGGTGATTGTGCCATCTACAACATTCAGATCAAACTGAATCTTTTTTTCCATAGTGCTTTGGTCAATGGTCTTTCCTTCCAATTCAACAAGCTGCCAATTGGCTTGGGACAGTATTTCCATTGATCCCGAATTGGGCTGCTCAGCGGTTGCTGTTGCCGTTTTGCTTCCGTTGCATCCTATCATTAATAGCGCAATCCCCGCTACTGTTATTATTGACTTGATCATTTTTTAGTGCTTTAAATTTTTAATGGTTAAGCTATTAGTGTTTTACTCCGACCAATCTCTTTTTTCGTAAACTATTTGAACAATAGTGTCAAAACTTTCCTCGTGGATCTCATAGTCATCTGGGCTCAGAAAATCCTTCATATCCTCATTTAACCGTACTACTAAAGCATCAAATTTCTCTTTGCGCTCTGTTTCCGTATAGCCATATTTGGCAAGGCCCAACCGCGACATTTTAAAAACGTAATAATTGAGATGTGACAAATATCCATCCCGCTCATCTTCGGAAAGATCCATCTTCAATACCTGCTCGTAATGCCAGTATTGTAAATAATCTTTGTCCTTTGACGTAAAAATCTGTTCGTCTTCATGGTCTCGGGATTCAGTAATAGTTTCTTGTGCAAAGGAAGTCAGACAAAAAAGACAGATGAACGATGAAAAAATCAGTTGTTTCATTATAGTATTTTATGGATTTTAATTGTGTTGGTTGAAAAATTCATCTTTCCTAGTCGGCGTTGAAATTGTGCTAGACTCAAAACTGAGGAAATACAAATTGATCGAGATAAAGTTGAGCTTTTCAAAAATTGCCATAGATCACTGCACAAAATTTTATGTATAAAATCTATTTTTAGTGGGAACATTTGTTGTTTGAATAGAAAAGAGGTTGAGCCTTTAATCCCTTTTTTAACAGCAAGTTTTTAATTTTCAGATGTATTCAGCGTTTTGCCGGAAACACTGTAGGTGGCCAGTATCGTTTTAGATAAATCTTTTACGAGTTCAACTTTATAAGTGGTCACACCATTTGTAAACGTCGAATATGCTTTATCGATTTTATATTCGGCATAGTCCCTTTTAATAGCCTTTGCAAGGGCTTGTGGTAGGGTAATCTTGGTGATTTCCTTCTCTTGGCTCACTTTGTCACCGTCCTTATTAAACTGTATCTCGTGCTCCAGCTCGCCCACTTTAAAATCAACCTTGTAATCAGTCCCATCACGTTGCCATTCTATATCTGTCGCATTGGGATACGTCTCGAGAAGACCGGCCGTAAAGGTTGCAGGCACTTCGGTGTGTTTTAAGTCTTGACCGTAAGTAGTAGCAATGGCAAAAATGGCCAGTGCAATAATCTGTAAATATTTCATCTTATTAAGGTTTAAATTAAAAGACAAATATACATTTAGTTCTTAACGATACGAACCAAAGGGAATTAAATAATTGTTAAAGTTGAAATTCAGTATTTTAGGAAGTGAAATGTGCCTTATTATGTATATCCGTTATTGGTCCTAAAAGGAGTTCTGGCATTACTAAACCTCTCTACTCATATTAGCAGGAGACCTGATATTTTAGGGACATATCCAGAAACCTAAAAAACGGCTTAATTTGAGGTAGAAATGACATAATTAGGAGATAAATTGCTTTAAGACATTAAACTTACAATAACCATTTAAAACCTAAATTGATCAAAACCAACACTTTTCAATGAAAATGAATTTCGCGTTAGGGATTGAAGTGGAAATCCTTTTTGCCTTTCGCAAAAAGATTGTAACGTAAAGCCCGACCCGCAGGGAAACGCCCAAAAACCGATCTAAATAGTCAAAAAGGATAAGTACCTGTTAGGACACTTTGCGGATATTCAACCTTTATAGTTCGCTTTCGCGGAAGCGTTTAATCTTATCGATTGTTGTTTGCACCAGCTTTTGCTTTTCTACCAGATAATCCTGATAGATATGTCCCAGCGTTTTTTCATTGGTGAATTTTTCTGGATGGTATGCCTTATTAAACAAATTGATTCGCTCAAGCATCTGCATTTCTTTGTCAATGGACTGATCATACATTTCCAGTGATAGCAATTGGGAATATTTGGATAATTTGAAAAACCGCTTTCTAATTCCAGGTTTGGTATAGTAGGAAATATAATCCAGTTGACTCAAAACATTAATATTAACTGATGCGGCACTTTTACTCGCCTGAATACCTTCCTTTATTTCGTCAAAGGTAAGTCCATCATAAGAAGATAAGATCAAGAGCGCATAGATACGCGAGGCGAGTGGCGAAAGATTAAGTCGATCTTCAATGCCGAGACCTATTTCTTCGATCAAGTCTTTCTGTTCTTTAATTTGAGACATTCTAAAAATTTTAAATTTTTTCTCAAAGATACATTTAGTTCGTAGACTGACGAACTAAAAAGGATATTGAAATTCATCATTTTCCATATACTCATGAATTTGAGGATTCTGAGTTGGTAGCACGCTCTCAGGTAAAGAGCTTAAGCAAGGCATGTTTAAGATGAAAACAAGTTATAGCGACCACGATTTTGCGAATGAATGGCTTAAAGTAAAAGCTATTATATCCAGCATCGAATTTTCGATATCAACTAGAGGTAATACTTATAGCAATGCGTTGAAAACCGAAAAAAATCAAAAGAAAGCAATATAATCGGGAGTGAAATGCAGATAATCATATCTATAAATAACATTAAATAGCGCTGCCACTAGCGCACATCTCAACAACCGTCAAATAAAATATGCATCCAGCTTTCAAAATTTATTTGTGAACTTGATTTTTCTTTACTGAGTGAAACCGTTATGGTTTCTCAGTTTATTCTTGAGATCAG
>JBBPYO010000222.1:0-2309 GCA_038199845.1 Flavobacteriales bacterium | reverse complement strand
TTTTGGAACGGTTCACACAGCGCTGTTCTACAAGATTGACCTATGAAAACCCGTTGAATGCAATCTTTGCCAATATAAGCTACACCTATTCCAAGAGGAAGAACAACCTTCTTTTTGGCAACATCATTGCTCCTGATGGAGGTACGCTGACCGAAACACTTTTGATCGATAACTATGGGAACACAAATACATTATCATTTCGGGCCAGCAAATATTCAAGTAAATTGAATACTACAATAGCTTTGGGGTCTAACTTTTCGTCAGCTGAAGCGCAACAGCTTTTAAATAGCGTGCTAACAGAGGTGAATACAAATTCATTTTCGGTAAATCTCGAAGTAAATTCTGAACTTAGCGACTGGATCAATTTAACCTACAATCCGGAATTTTCCATTTTTGATACTTCTTTTGGTCAAGAATCACTGGGGAAGATCAAAACTCAAAAACATACCTTAGATATTTATCTGTACCCTAACGACAAGCAATATGTAGCGATCAACTCAGAAATCTATCTAAATGACTCCGAACAAGGGCAAAACAACAATTATTTCCTGAATTTAACATATCAGTATTCCTTTGAAAAGCCTAAAATGGATTTCCAATTATCTTGGAACAATATCACGAACGCCAACGAATACCGGTCCATTTTCAACAATGAATATGCCTATATTCAGAATAGTTATAGACTACGGCCTTCACAGGTGGTGGCCCGGTTACTGTTTTCGTTTTAAAGATCCCCATCCTCCACAACCACACCTTCCCCACTAAAATACTGTTCCAACTCTTTTAGCGTAGCTTCAGAAGTGATGATATCCTTGACCACTTTTCCTTTTTCAAGCACCACAATGCGTTGGCAGACTTCGGTTACATGCTGCAGGTCGTGGCTGGAAACGAGAACGGTCACACCACTATCTGCCGCAAGTTTTTTAATGATGCCTTTGAGGCGGATCTGCGTTGTGGGATCCAGATTTGCAAACGGCTCGTCAAGAATAATCACGTCGGGATTACCGATGAGCGTTGCAACAATGCCCACTTTTTTCTGATTTCCTTTGGAAAGATCGCGTAAGTATTTCCGTTTATTGAGAATCTCGTCATTGAAAAAATCGGCAAAATCGGCCAATAATCGGTCTACATCGGCCTTATTTTGATTCCTAAGTTCGCCGATAAAATAGAAATATTCCTCTGGTGTGAGATATCCTATAAGAAAAGTCTCATCTATAAAAGACGCAGTATGTGACTTCCAGGCCTCGCTCTCGTTCACTTTAACACCATTATTTTCAATATAACCGGTTGTAGGCTGAATAAGATCAAGCAGCGCACTGAACAAAGTGGTTTTTCCCGCCCCATTATTCCCTACGAGTCCAAAAGCCTGCCCTTTTGGAACGTTAAGTGCCTCAATGTCCAAAACTGTTACGCCTTTATAGGCTTTAGAAAGGTTTGTAATGTTTATCATAATAAGTAGAATATTTATATTTTAAACTTGTGTTGAGACCTGCACCACATCTAGCATCGAAGTGAAATTCCCTGGTTTTGCATTTATATGTCTTGAGAATTATTGATGGAAATTATTTTACTCAAGATCTTAAAAATTCGTTCGTTTACTGTTCATTTTAACCCCAAACCCGAAATATTTTCAACCCTAAGGAAATTTTGGGAAAGACCTACAAGGAGACCTTCGTACCTCAGGCAACGCCTTGCAGGTCGGATATTTTAACCTGGAACCCGAAACCCGAAACCCTTTTAACCCTTCAACCCTTTTCCCTATAAGCCGCAATCGTCTTATACTTTTCGGCTTTATAAATTTTTTCAATCTTTTTAAACATCCAGTCTCTAAAGGCAAAACCTGCTAAACCTGCCAGCGCCACAAGTGCATATCCAAAAATAGGTCCCAATGTATAATGACCAATGGCGTAAAGGATTATGGGAAGCAGTAATTTGGGAACCGAAATCAGGATGGATTTAATATTAAATGCCGAAGAATCGCCAAAGGCTTTTTTCCCGCTGGTCAAATCTATGGGTGATTTGTTAAAAGCACCGCCCAGTAAAACCACATGCGCATTCACACCCATATTAAAAATGCCTCCCACAACAACCGCCGCGTACGCTTGCCAACCAAAATATAAATATGCCGCTCCTAAAATTGTGGAAATTGCGGTGGCGATTACCACCAGATACCATTTTGAGGTCAAATACTCCTTGTAACTGATATTTTGGGTCATCATAAGTGGATAATAAGAACTGTCCCAACTGGGTACAAATTGGCCAAAACTGAACAGAAAACCACCGGAGACAAAAATCCCGGCAAAGATCTT
>JBBPYO010000221.1:0-3304 GCA_038199845.1 Flavobacteriales bacterium | reverse complement strand
TTCGGTATCAATGAGTTTACCGCAATGTAAATAGATGTCTTGTGCAGAAATTGAGCTAGTTAAAAATAATACTGTAAGTAGCGTGTAGATATTTTTCATGTATAATACTTTTGGTTGGTCTTAACGAGAAACTAAGATAGTAAAAACAGGTTATAGTTTCTGACTATTCGCAAAAATCTCTCGAATACCTCAATTTATTGCTATTAAATGATCTTGAATTTATTCCCTATCCAAAAATTCCAATATCGTTTTTGTAATAAAATCAATCTGTTCATTATCTAATTCCGTGTGCATGGGCAGAGAAATCACTTCTTGAACCAATTGATTAGTTACCGGAAAGTCCTGCTCATTGTAACGCTTATCAGCGTACGCTTTTTGTTTGTGCAATGGGATGGGATAATAGACGCCGCAAGGAATGTCCTTGCTGTTCAGGTGTTTTACCAGTGCATCGCGATCCGCATTTTTCAAACGGAGCGTGTATTGATGAAAAACGTGGCAATCGCAGATCTCACAGATAAGGGGAGTGGTGACTTTAGGATTTCCAACTAGGGCTTTTGTATATTTCCGGGCTGCTTCGCGACGCTTGTTATTGTAGCTGTCCAAATGCGGCAGTTTCGCACGTAAAACAGCGGCTTGTAAAGAATCAAGACGGGAATTGACACCTACCACATCGTGATGGTAGCGCTCATACATACCGTGATTTACAATTCCGCGAAGAGTATGGGCCAGTTCGTCATCTTTGGTAAAAATAGCGCCGCCGTCACCGTAACAGCCCAGGTTTTTAGAGGGGAAAAAGGAAGTGCTTCCTACATGGCCTATGGTGCCAGCTTTAATTTTTGAGCCATCTTGCTGGGTATAATTCGCGCCAATGGCCTGAGCGTTGTCTTCAATGATGTACAGATCATGCTCTTTTGCAATTCGCATGAGTTCCTGCATTTCGGCCACTTGACCAAAAAGATGTACGGGGACAATCGCTTTGGTTTTTGGGGTAATCGCTCTTTTTACCGCTTGAAGATCGATATTAAAACTACGCGGGTTCACATCTACTAGAACTGGAGTTAAGCCCAGAAGGGCGATTACCTCTACGGTGGCGGCAAAGGTAAAGTCTGCTGTGATTACCTCGTCTCCAGGTTTAAGTCCCAGTCCCATCATCGCGATCTGCAGGGCATCTGTACCATTTGCGCAGGGGATTACATGTTTAACACCTAGATATTCTTCAAGTTCTTTTTGAAACGCGTGTACCTCGGGACCGTTGATAAATGCCGTACTGTCCATCACTTCGGCGATAGAAGCATCCACACGTTCTTTGATTTGTTCATATTGACCCTTAAGGTCTACCATTTGTATTTTTTTCATGCTTAACTTTTAAAACAGAATTCCTCAAAAGAAGAACCAGCGCCAAAATATAAGGTGGATTTTATGACGCTTAAATTTTTATACGAAAATACAAAACTACCGCCTTCCTATCATCTGGTTTTTTGCGAAAAGGCTATTTTTACAATCTTATGCATGCTTTATACTCCCTTTTAATTCGTCTTTTTGCCAGTTTGCTTCCCATTCTGGGCTTTTTCAGTCATAAGCTGAAAATCTTCTACGCGTGTAGGCTTTCTGTTTTTGACATGTTAGAGCAAGAACTTTCGGTCAGCGATAATATCATCTGGGTGCACGCTGCTTCTCTTGGGGAATATGAACAGGGTGTGCCGGTTATGGAAGCTTTAAAAAAGCAATTTCCAGAACATAAAATACTCCTTACTTTTTTTTCGCCGTCAGGCTATAATCAGAAAAAAAACAATACGCTCTCAACCTATACAACATATTTACCGCTTGATACACCTAAAAATGCGAAGCGGTTTGTTCATACGATAAAACCTGAAATGGCCTTTTTTATCAAATACGAATTCTGGCCAAATTACTTAAAAGAACTGCAAAAAAAACAGGTCAAAACCTATCTAATTTCGGGAGTTTTTAGACAAAAACAACCGTTTTTTAAATGGTATGGGCACTGGATGACCGAATCGCTGCGCACTTTTGATCATTTTTTTGTGCAGGATCAAAAAAGTATGGAGCTTATTAAATCTTTGGGATTTAATAATTTTTCATTGAGTGGTGATACACGATTTGACCGTGTAAGCAAACAACTGGAAATGGACAATAATTTGGAGGTTGTCGAGATTTTTAAAAATAAACGACCGCTGCTAGTCTGTGGCAGCACTTGGCCAGAAGATGAGGATTTACTGCTTGATTTTATAATGAATTATGCGCCGGGAAAAGTAAAAATACTCATCGCTCCACATCAAATCAATACGCAGAAAATTGATCAATTAATAGCAAAGATCGGGTTAAAATCGGTTAAATTCAGCCAACATGATATTGTAAACTTGGTGGAAAAAGATGTATTTATAATGGATACTATTGGTCTTTTGGGCCGTACGTACAGTTATGCCGATGTGGCTTACGTAGGTGGCGCTGCCGGTACAACGGGAATGCATAATATATTAGAACCGGCAACCTTCGGAATTCCTATTTTAACAGGAAATAATATTGATAAATTCCCCGAAGCGGAGCAATTGCGGCGACTTGCAGGTTTATATACAGTTTCCACCGCTTTAGAAACTTCTGAAATGCTCAAAAAGTTATTTGAAGATGCTAATTTTCGGAATAAAACAGGAATGGTCTGTGGGCATTTCGTACAAGGTAAAACTGGCGCAACCGCAATGATCATAAATTATTTAAAAGATAAGGACGCGCACAATTAATAAACTGAAATAAAAAATCAGACGCTTACCGCTTTGTTGAGATAGTTCCTAAAGGGAAGCATTTCCTTGTAGATTTTAATTACCCGTTCATCAAAATCGGAGCGCATTACTTCCTTCTGCGTGAGATCTACCTGTACTGCAAAAGTTTTACGGCGTAGTAATTCTATATGCTCATGCTCTTGAGAATAGCCTTTTGGCGATGTTTTTAGGCTGTCTCCATCATCAATCAATTCGCCGAAATGGTCTTTAAAACTCTTTTTATTCAGTATTTTTTTAAATTCGTTCCCATTGTAATCTATTCCTTGTCTGATGCTTTTTAGAATAGAGGATTTTGGTTTGTAAAAACCACCGGCAATAAAACTTTCACTGGTTCCCAGATGAATATAAAAATCACATTGTTGGGTTTCTTTATCTAGCCCCGCCCCAAAATGATCTTTATAAATTGGCTTATTGGGATGGTACATCAGGTTATTGTTGATGCGATTAATGGATTGTTTTCCAGTAGTGTGGGTGTAATCGGGATCTACTTTGCTTAGTTTGTCATCCAT
>JBBPYO010000220.1:0-3172 GCA_038199845.1 Flavobacteriales bacterium | reverse complement strand
GTAAGGGCGAGGTCATTAAAAGTAATCGCAGTATTGCTCTGAAATTCAATTGTGGCACTTCCGCCATAGGTTTTAGCTAAACCTTCAGTTATTTCGGTCATTCGCTTTATGATAAGTTCCCTCATGTCAGGATCTAAAGTGCGCACGGTTCCTATAAGTTCGGCACTTTCTGGAATGATATTAAAGCGTACCCCAGAAGTGATTTTACCTACCGTAATTACTGCTGCTTCTTTAGTAAGATCAGATTCCCTGCTGATAATGGACTGAAAACCGTCTATGATTTTGGCTGAAATATAGATTGGATCAACCCCGCCCCATGGAGCCGAACCGTGGGTTTGTTTCCCTTTTACATTCACTACAAAGCGTTCTACTGCGGCCATTGTACCGCCTGGTTTATAGGCAATCGTATTCACCGGAGTAGCAGAATTGATATGGAGGCCAAAAATCGCATCTACATCAGGATTTTTGAGTACACCTTCTTTGATCATGAGCTTGGCTCCGCCTTCTTCTCCCGGTGGTGGTCCTTCTTCAGCCGGTTGAAAGATGAATTTCACGGTACCGTTTATTTTATCTTTGTGTTTGGAAAGAACTTCGGCCACGCCCATTAAAATGGCAACGTGCGTATCGTGACCGCAAGCGTGCATCACTCCCGTTTCATTACCCATAAACATAGCTTTTACCTCACTTTTAAAGGCCAAATCATTACGCTCGGTAACCGGTAGCGCGTCAATATCGGCACGCAGAGCGACCACTTTACCGGGATTATCACCTTTTAAGATTCCTACGACACCAGTTTTGGCAACTCCGGTCTGTATTTCTATCCCCAGCGATTTTAAGTGCGTGGCGATTTTTTTGGCTGTTTCGGTCTCGCTGTTACTCAGTTCAGGATGCTCGTGAATATCGCGACGCCACTCGATCACTTGCCCTTCAATAGCTTCGGCATCGGCCATTAAAGTGGGATCTGGAGATTGCGCATGAGCCTGATGCGCCAAAAATAGGCTGAATATGGCTAGGAAAGTTTTTTTCATAATATTGGTTTTAAAAGTTGATCAGTGCGTAGTTTTTTGATTGGTAATATACCAGCGCAGTCATTGCAGAAAGCGCTACTTGTGCATGTTGCCAGCGTTTTTCTTTTGAAATATCGCGTGCTCCCGCGGTCTGGCCACAAAGTATAACAGGAACTCCCAGCGCGTGAAGTTTGTTGAGCAGGTCAATATTGGGATTAGCGACGCCAAAGATTTCTTTATAATGTTGATCCTGCAGTAAGGCCATCGCGGCATTACCGTGAACGACCATGACCGGTTTTATTTTTTCTAAAGGAACTCCCGCAGCGGCGTGCAAGTTTAAAAATCGGGCTACCCGTTCAAAATTAGGATTCAACTCCGCAGGATCTTCGGGTGCGGCAGAAAGGTCAAAAACCGCTTTATACTCCTGTAGATCATTTGTATTTAGATCAGGGTTTGGCACGGTGTAGATCGCGCCATATTCAGGAATCAAGGAGCCGTTTATTTTTTCTTGGGCGTTTATTTCTTTCGCGGAAGCACAAACGAGAATGGTAAAACAAAGGTATTTAATCATAAGTTTATTAGAAGCTATTTGTATTTTTTGCTCAGGTCAAAATATGCATTTTATAGACAAAAAACGACGTTTATTGCCAATTAATGATCATTTTAGTCTAAAAATTAGGATAATTTATTCAAATCTTCGTTTTTAGTTTTTAGTATTGATGAAACAGCCTATTTTTTCTGTTTTGAAAATATGGGTAATTTTGCCGTTAACATAGACAATCAAAATCTAAATATTTTCATTTTCGCCAATTATAGTACCAATACTCCTATATTTGACCGCTTTTTGGCTGTTTTCATGAAACGGAAATATCCAATAGGTAGGAATTATAGGCCAAGACACCCCAAATGTTTACATACCTTGATAGCAAGATTCAACACGTACAAAGTCAGGAAGAGCGCTTAAGAAGAGACGCAAAGAAGCCTTTTTTGCAGCATATCCATTACTTTAGAGGTTTTGCAATAATTAATATTGTGATGATTCACATGCTATTTCCATACTTGGGAGAACATGTGGCGCTTTTTAATAATGCGCGCATAGGTGTGGAACTGATTTTTGCCGATAGCACCCTATATTTTATCCTAATTGCCGGTTTTTTGTTCTCCTACTTAGCCCATAAAATAAGAGTTAAAGCTTATTATAAAGTCAAGTTTAAAAATGTGATTCTACCTTATATCATAATCACATTTATGGTCACCTTATTCAAAAGCAGACATGAATTGGCCGATTTAAACGTACTGGCCTTTTTAAATAGTTTGCTAGAGAATATACTTTTAGGCAAAGCATTGATCCCTTTTTGGTATATCCCATTTATAGCCATCGTTTTTTTGATGAGTCCGTTTTTTTTAATGATTTCCGATAAAACATTTAAAAAAATCACCATTGTGGCGATCTTTCTTCCCTTGTTAGGGTCGCGTCCCACAATTGATCTTACCGTCTGGCATTTTTTTTATTACGTTCCTGTTTATATGCTAGGGATTCTCATTGCCCGTAATTATACAGAAATTCTTGCGAAGGTCATGCTTTATAAAGTCTGGTTATATGTGGCCATCGTGATAAGTAGCCTTTTACTTTTGTACAATTTACAGATCCCGGAAGAAACATATTTTATGCAGAGAAATGTATATTATGGTCTTTTTTATATTCAAAAACTCAGTATTTCGTTTTTGCTACTCAACTTTTTGCAACGTTTTGATTCTAAAAAAATCAATTGGTTGGATTATCTGGCCGTTTACAGTTTCTCCATTTATTTTTTACATTCGATCGTGCAATATCCCGTACAGAAAATTATGTATATGGCGCCCTTAAGACCGTATATTGATATGGCGCCGGTGCTTTATATTTTCCTCGTGGCAATCGTTATTCTGGTCGTAACGCTTTTGGCCTGTATTGTTCTCAATCGAATTCTTGGCAAATATTCACGCATGTTGATAGGGGCGTAGAAAATAGTAGACGGTTTTTTTGAATATGTAATCTTCAATCTTCAATTTTTGACCTTTTGGGCGTTTCCCTACGGGTCGGGCTTTTTGCTGCAATCTTTTTGTTCGTTTCTCTCAAAAAGGATTTCCACTTCAATCCCTAACGCGAAGGTTCTATTTGGGTTTTC
>JBBPYO010000219.1:0-9616 GCA_038199845.1 Flavobacteriales bacterium | reverse complement strand
TAAAAAATCCTGTAAAAGTATGGGAAATAATTGCTGTAAAAGTAAACCGGCCGCTGTACCTATTATTCCACCGAGAAGACCCATGCCAGCAATTTGTACCAGATAAATCAAAAAAGTTTGGCGCCGGGAAGCGCCAATACATTTAAGTACCGCCACTGAGCGTAGTTTTTCCTTTATATAGATATGAATGGCGCTGGCAATACCTACACAGCCCAATAAAAGAGCAACGAAAGCAACCAAATTTAAGAACCTACCGAAGTTCTCATAGCGTTTGCCAAGACGCTCACTCGTTGAAACGTGGGTGTCCAAATCGGCTTCATTTTTATCGAGTTTGGAATCCAGCGCATTCTCGAGGTGCTCCATATCCTGAGTCGGTGGGGCTACAAAATAATACTCATAATCGATGCGGCTCCCAGTCTGTACGAGTCCGCTTTTTTCTATAAAGGAATACGGAATCACCACAGGTGGCGCTACAGAGCTGAAAATAGCATTGCTGCCTGGAAGGGATTTTAAAGACCCTGCAATGGGCAACGTCACTTGACCCACTTTAATGCTGTCGCCGGGTTTGAGGCCTAATTGGAGCATAACCGTAGCGTCTACGAGTGCGCTGTTTGTCTGCTGATAACTTTTTGCTGCCGAGAGCGGTTCGGTATCCATGGTGCCGTAAAATGGAAAACCTCCTGAAATACCGCGCACTTGCATAAGCTTTGTGCTTTCGGAGGAAGAAAAAGCGGCCATAGAGGCAAAACTGATTTCTTTTGAACGAGGACCGCCGAGCGAATCCATGATTTTTTCAACTTCTTTATTTACGGGGCTGTCGCTGTCGATCTTATAATCTGCGCCCATAAGTGACTTCGATTGCAACGCAATATTTTTCTTGAGCGTATCGCCAAAGGATTGAATGGAAACCACAGCGGCAATCCCCAATACAATGGAAGCCATAAAAAGGATCAATTTTTTTATACTGGCACGGCCATCACGCCACGCCATCTTAAAAATCCATCCCATGCCGGGCTGCGTACGCTTTTGTTCTTTATTTTTCAAACTGGAATATTTTCGGTGGGCACAATTTTTCCGCCTTTCAATTTAAGAATACGCTGGGTAAGCGCTGCGAGTTCGTTATCGTGGGTTACAATTACGAGTGTAGTACCATGATCTTTATTGAGTTGAAAAAGTAGATCAATGACTTTCTCGCCAGTTTCAGAATCCAAATTACCGGTGGGTTCATCTGCAAAAAGAATAGCCGGCTGGTTTGAAAAAGCCCGCGCCAACGCCACCCGTTGTTGTTCGCCGCCCGAAAGTTGGGAGGGATAATGGTTAAAACGATCTCCTAGCCCCACTTTTGCAAGCAGTTCCTTACTTATCTGGATCGCTTTTTTATCGCCCTGCAATTCCAGCGGAACGGCGACATTCTCAAGCGCGGTAAGGGTGGGCAAGAGTTGAAAATCCTGAAAAACAAAACCTACCTTATCGTTGCGCAATCGGGCGCGGCCGTCTTCGTTCAGGCTGTTCATGGAAGTTCCACAAAGGCTAATCATACCGCTGTCAGGATTATCAAGACCTGCGCAAAGGCCCAGCAAAGTTGTTTTGCCACTTCCAGAAGGCCCAACAATTGCAAAAGTCTCTCGTTCTTCAATACTGAAGGAAATATCGTGCAATACGGTAAGTTTTTTAGTTCCATTCGTGTAGCCTTTTTCCAAGTGCTCCACGTTTAATATCTTTGCCATTACGCTACTTTTGTATTTGTGATCGAAAAAACACAAAGTACCGAAACCGTTTTAATATAAACACCCATCGCCTTGAGAACCCTGTTAATATTTTGTTGTTTTTCAACATTGCTCTTTCTAAGCTCCTGCAAAGATAAAACCGCTTCCGCAAGCGACTCACAAACGGAGCAGGTACCAGAGGAAACCGCTAATGCTTCGGAAAACGACACGACCTCAAAATCCATTCTGTTTTTTGGCGACAGCCTTACCGCAGGCTACGGACTTGACGATACGGAAGATGCTTTTCCTGCACTTATTCAGCAGAAATTGGATTCGTTGAATTTTAAATATACTGCCATTAATGCTGGAGTGAGCGGGGAAACGACTGCTGGCGGTAAAAATAGAATCAGTTGGGTGCTGAAACAAAATGTGGATATTTTTGTACTTGAACTGGGTGCCAATGATGGACTGCGTGGTATTCCGCTGAGCGAAACAAGACAGAATTTGCAGGCGATTATCGACACCGTTTATGCAAAAAACCCCAATACGAAAATCGTACTTGCCGGAATGCAACTGCCGCCCAATCTAGGTCAGGACTATACAGCCGAATTTAAAGATATATTTCCCGAATTGGCAAAAAAAAATGATGCAAAACTTATTCCATTTTTATTGACCAATGTGGCAGGAATACAGAATCTAAATCAACAGGACGGTATTCATCCCACTGTAAAAGGGCAAAAAATTGTGGCCAATAACGTTTGGGATATATTGTTTCCAATGGTCAAAAAATAGCTTTTTGAGCCAAAAATCGGTTTTTTTAAACCAAATAATAGTGCTTATAACAACCAGAAAATCAAGACAACCATGCAGAAAATTATCTATTATTCCTTTTTAGTACTGTTATTTCCACTCTTTTTGAGTTCCTGTAAGGGAAAAACTGAAAAGAAGCAACCTGAAATGACGGATGAAGCTCTAACCAAAAAAGCGCAGAAAATTCAAGATGGCATGATTACTTTAGACACGCATATTGATATTAACGTGAAGAATTTTTCAGATTCCATCAATTATACGCAGGATCTGGACACACAAGTCAATTTACCAAAAATGAAAGCAGGCGGACTAGATGTTGCCTGGTTTGTGGTTTACACTGGACAAGATTCACTAAATGACGCGGGTTACAAAAAAGCCTACGAGAATGCAATCTCCAAGTTTACGGCAATTCATCATTTAGTTGAAGATATTGCCCCAGATCAGATCGCGCTGGCAACCACTTCAGACGAGGTGAGGAGTATTCATGCATCGGGAAAAAAAGTAGCAATGATTGGTATTGAGAATGGGTATCCCATAGGAAAAGACATCAATAACGTTCAAAAATTCTACGATCTGGGCGGTAGATATATGTCGCTGGCGCACAATGGCCACAGTCAGCTGAGTGATAGCAATACTGGCGAGGCTGACAGTATTTGGTTAAATGACGGATTAAGTGATCTGGGTCGGGAAGTCATCGCAAAAATGAATGAAGTAGGGATGATAATCGATGTTTCACATCCTTCCAAAGAAGCGATGCGGCAAATGATCCAACTTACCAAAGCACCCATTATCGCTTCGCATTCTTCGGCCAGGGCATTAAGCGAACACAGCAGAAACCTGGACGATGAGCAATTGGGATGGATGAAAGAAAACGGCGGCGTGGTGCAAACAGTGGCTTTTCGGGGCTATGTGAATAAAGAAAAAAATGATGTCAGGGAAGCAGTTCGTAAAGAAATGGGAATTAAATTACTGGATTCCATAGGTGTGTCTTTTATAGAAGAAGATGCATTAAATAAGCTTCCGGAAGCCGAGCAAGAAGCTTATAATGAAAAAGTGAATACAATACTTCCGGTACTTAAGAGTAACATGAAGGACGATGAGAATCTTCCGCCTGCGGTAAATGTGGCAGACTTTGTTGATCACATTGATTATTTAGTTGAAAAACTTGGCGTGGATCACGTAGGAATCAGTAGTGATTTTGATGGCGGTGGCGGTGTGGAAGGTTGGGATAATGCCTCGGAAACACTTAATGTGACCAAAGAATTGGTGCGTCGCGATTATTCCGAAGAAGAAATAGGAAAGTTATGGAGCGGTAATTTATTACGTGCGCTTGATGAAGTACAGCAAGTTGCAGCGCGTTTGCAGCAGGAAACAAAGCAAGTAAAATAAGGGTTTTTGTAAACTGATTTTCTTTCTAATTCCCAATTATTTTAAACCGGGAGTTTTTTAGAAATTTACGAATATTTTGATATTGAAAATTTTTCATATTCGGTCAGTACTGTATTTCCGATAGCTATCGGGATAAAATCAATTGGAATTGACTTTAAAACAAGCTCTAATAGAAAATCCGGTAAAACGATTAAATAATGCCTATTTTCGCAAAATATTAGAATAAAATGAGCGAACAAACCTCAAAAAGATATGCGCAACGTGGCGTTTCGGCGGCTAAAGAAGATGTGCATAATGCTATAAAAAATGTGAATAAAGGCCTTTTTCCAAGCGCTTTTTGTAAGATCGTGCCCGATTATCTTACCGGAAGTCCGGAACATTGTCTTGTGATGCACGCAGATGGCGCGGGTACAAAATCAGCGTTGGCGTACATGTACTGGAAGGAAACCGGTGATCTTTCGGTATGGAAAGGTATTGCGCAAGATGCACTTATTATGAACGTAGATGACCTGATCTGCGTAGGTGCGACAGAAAATATTCTGCTTTCTTCTACCATAGGGCGCAACAAAAATCTTATTCCCGGTGAAGTTATTTCGGCAATTATCAATGGCACAGAAGAACTTATCTTAGATCTTGAAACCTTTGGTATAAGCATAAAAAGCACTGGCGGAGAGACGGCAGATGTGGGAGATCTGGTACGTACCATTATTGTAGATTCCACCGTTACAGCAAGATTGCGTCGGGATGAGGTTATCGATAATGCAAATATACGTCCCGGTAATGTGATCGTAGGGCTTTCTTCCTCCGGGCAGGCAAGTTATGAAAAGGCATATAACGGTGGTATGGGAAGCAATGGACTAACTTCTGCAAGACATGATGTCTTTGGAAAGTATTTGGCCGAAAAATATCCTGAAAGTTATGATGCTTTAGTACCTGAAGATCTTGTGTATTCCGGATCAAAAAAATTGACTGAAAAGGTGCATAATACGCCTCTGGACGCCGGAAAACTGGTGCTTTCACCTACAAGAACCTATGCGCCCATTATTAAAAAAATATTGCAGACTGTAGATCGATCTGCCATTTGTGGGATGGTGCACTGTAGTGGTGGCGCCCAGACCAAGATTCTTCACTTTGTGGAAAAACTTCATGTTATCAAAGACAATCTCTTTGCACTGCCACCGTTATTTAAACTCATACAAGAAGAAAGCGGTACCAGTTGGAAAGAAATGTATCAGGTCTTTAATATGGGTCATCGTATGGAATTGTACGTTGATGAATCTGTGGCGCAGGAGATTATCGCCATTGCCGAATCCTTTAATGTGGAAGCTCAGATTATAGGTAGGGTAGAGGCTGCGGAATCAAAAAAATTGAGTATCAAGAGTACGTTTGGATCGTATGAGTATGTTTAATTCTTTTATCGGATTTAATCTCTAAAGCTTTCCGCGAAATAAAAAAATATTTTCAATTCATAGCTTTCGGGCTCGACCCGAAGTTGTTGATTTATTAAAAGTAATTACTTTGAAGTTTTACCTTATATTAAGTGCTTTACTGTTCTTATCTGTTAAACATGCTACTGGCCAGCAGGTGCTTTTGCATTTTGGTTTAGATAACGAGGGGCTTACGGGAATGGTCAATGCCAAGAAGGCCTTAGATGAAAGGACTTCGCGCTGGACTCAAAAAAATGTTATAGGCATCGATCTTAGCGAGGTTGCCTTTATAAACTGGAATGCGGGTGGCAGTAACTCTGTTTCCGGTCTTGCCGAATTGAACCTTGCCAGAAATTATACTGACGGCAAAACGAACTGGCGCAATACACTTAGGGCGCGGTTTGGCGTAAATAGCCAGCAGGGTCGTGAAGTGCGCAAAACCGATGATCAACTGGAAATAAAATCAGAATATGGTTACCGGCGAGATACAATTTCCAACTGGTTTTACTCGGCGCGATTTAGTTTTAACACCCAATTTACGAACGGTTTCAATTATCCCAATACAGATAACACAATATCACGGTTTATGGCGCCGGCTTATATATTTACAGGGGTAGGATTTGAATATGGAAAAAGGATAGCAAGCCTTTCGCTTTATGCTTCTCCATTGACGTACAGATCTACATTAGTGCTTGATCAAGAACTGGCCAATCGTGGATCATTTGGAGTACGGCCAGCAGTGCTAGACGCAGATGGCACTATTATTAGAAAAGGGGAGAATATACGTAATGAGCTGGGAATTCTACTTTCTGGTTCTTTTAAAACGGAAATTCTTGAAAATATCAATCTAATAAACGATCTACAACTATATACTGATTATCTGAATAGTTTTGGTAATGTGGATGTAGATTGGGAACTGAACCTCAACTTCAAGGTAAATACCTATGTTGTGGCAAAAGTAGGTTCTCATTTAAAGTATGACAATGATATTAAAATCACACAGACTAACTCAAATGGGGATGAAGTCGTTGTGGGCGCTCGCACGCAGTGGAAACAACAATTGGGAATTGGTGTAATAGTCGACTTTTAACTTCTTTTAATTCCAAAGTAATCTCTTTTGTTACTTCCTAAAGATTTCTTTACAGAATTTATTAAGATAATTTTAAGAAAGTTTAACAAAACCTTTGTTTTTAAGTATCTTTAGCATTTTAATGCTTAATAAACAAATTTAATGTGCTTAAAATCTATTTTTAGAAGAGATTGGACATTTACAATTGCCGTAGGCTTACTCATTTTACTGAATATTATTATTCTATTGACTTTAGATTTGCAAGTTAGCAGACTGGCTCGCCTATTTAGTGTCGCCGCATTTTTGATGTTTTATATATCGACCGGAAAATCTAAAAATACCTGGGTATATGTAGCATTGTCCTTATTTTTAGTGCAGGAAATATTCTTTCAATTTTACGAGATTTCCTGGGGATATAAGGGCTATTTAATTTTAGGAAGTCTCGCCTATACGGTGATTATTTTAGAATGTTTGCCAAGATTTAATCTTAAGGCTATAAGTCTAAGTTTGATCGCTGTAGCAATTATACTTCTTCTCGCAAATACCTACACCCTTAATCTCATTATTGAAATGCTATCTCTTGATTTTAGGGATAATTTTGAGGTCTTTTTATTCTATGTTTATGGAGGTTATATGATGGTTTTAGGACTTATTGCAGTCGTTTACAATAACAAATATAATAGCACCCGTTCCCTACGCTATATTTTTCTTGCTTTTTCCTTTATTTTCTCTGATATCACCGCGATGTTTGCCTATTATTTTGATTTTGATTTTTTTTATATATTCTCAAGACTGTTTTTTTTGATCGGCATTGGGCTTTTTGTAAGTTTTGGACTTAATTCTGAAATTAGACGCGAAGAAATTTATGAGTACGAGATGATCCATAAGAAAAGTTAGATTTGCATGTAATCTATATATTTACACTTCCAGTTCTTTAAAGTGTTCATTAATAAGCCGAAGTTTGGGAATTATGTAGCGTTGACAAAACGGAGCATTTTGATTTTTTTCATAATAATCCTGTATTTGCTCCCTACTTGCTTTAAAATCACGGAATACTAACGCTTTTGTAATCAATTTATCTTTAAAATTATTTTGAAGCTCTGTAAGTATTTTTTCGACCTCCTTTATTTCCTTTGAATCAAAACTATAAATGGCCGATCTATATTTTTTCCTAAAAGAATGGGCAGAAGTTGACGCGTGCGTATGCAGATGCACCTTAATCAGATCGTGAACTTTTATTGCTGAAGGCCGGTAATGTATAATAACACCTTCTGAAAAGATATTATTTTCACCGAAGGAAGCGAGGTAACCTTGCTCCACTTTTTCTACACCTTTGAGTGCATTGAACACAGCTTCGGTACACCAATGGCAACCACCGCCCATCCCTATTTTTTGTACTTTATAGGTCATATTCTGTGTGATATAGTAGGTTTTTAGCTACTTTCAGTATTATTATAATATCGATGTTTATTTTTCGGCATGATATTTACTTTAAATTGGAGAGTATTGTGGATGAATACAGCATTGAAGGTTTCCTTTTTTTAATAATAATATGCTTTGAAAATATCTAAACGCGATACAATTGTAAAAATCTTTAGCTTATGAAGCCAAAAATATATTTAGAAAATAAATTGGTCGCTGTTTTGTGTTTAACCTTAATGGTAATCTTTCAGTCCTGTACTGAAGGTAAAGAAAATAAGGGTATGACTAAAGGTAAAATATCTTCCACCGATGCAGCCCTCCTGGTAGAACAACCCAAAAATGTAAAAACGCCCGAAGATATGGTTTGGGTTTCTGGAATACATTATACAATGGGTGCCCAACAGGGAGACAAGCAAGCATTATCACGCGAGAAACCCGCACATCCCGTGGCCGTAGATGGGTTTTTTATTGACCAGGCGGAAGTGACCAATGCCAAATTCAGCAAATTTGTAGAAGCTACTGGATATGTAACCGTTGCAGAGCAGCCTATAGCCTGGGAGGATATGAAGGAGCAACTACCACCCGGAACTCCAAAGCCTGGGGACAGTATGTTGCAGCCAGGATCACTTATTTTTAATACCAGTTTAAATCAGGTCAGAAATCTAAATGATTACTCACAATGGTGGTTGTGGGAACACGGTGCAGACTGGCGGCATCCCGAGGGTAAAGGGACTTCCATAGAAGATAAAGACAATTATCCTGTCGTGCACATTGCCTATAAAGATGCACTTGCATACTGTAAATGGGCCAATAGAAGATTGCCTTCTGAAGCAGAATGGGAAGCGGCCGCTCATGGCAAGTTGAATGGCGGAATTTATACCTGGGGAGATGATCCCCAACAATTAAATAAGATGGCCAATACCTGGCAGGGGGAATTTCCAGTTAAAAATCTTAAGGAAGATGGATATTCTGGTGTGGCTCCAGTAGCGTCTTTTCAAGCGAATTCGCTGGGTATTTATGATATGGCGGGGAACGTATGGGAATGGACGCAGGACTGGTTTGATGTAAACTATTACTGTAAAACGCTGGGAAAAGGTGAATTGAGAAATCCGAAAGGGGCTAAGAAATCCTATAATCCCGAATCGCCATACCAACAGGAAAAAGTGATTAAAGGCGGGTCTTTTTTGTGTGCTGCTTCCTATTGCTCCAGTTACCGCATTTCAGCAAGAATGGGCAATACGATGGATTCTAGCACAGACCATACCGGTTTTAGAACTGTGGTCACAGTAGATATGCTTTCAGAATAAATTATACTCTTATTCAATAAGCATTATGCATATCTATCTGATAAAGTTGGAGAACTTCTCTATTACTATTACGGCTAATAACATATTTACCGCTTAATTTTTTTAGTATGGTATTATCGTTAAGTGTATTGCCATCCTTTCGTGTGATGATTACTTCATAAGAAAAATCATCAATAAACTCTTCTATTACGTATACCCCATTTCCAAATTCTTCACTGAAGTCTAGCGGTTGATAGCCATAACTAAAATCAGATTTAGTATAATTCTCAATTGAATTATTATCAGTTATTATTAACCTTGATTTTGACTTACCTGCAGAAATCCAAATGTCTTGGATAGATTCTGGAGGTGAAAAAAGTGTATTATCCACTTCATCTTTTGAACAACCAAAGAGAAACAAAAAGAGAAAAAGTTTGATTGAATAATCGATAATCCTTGATATTGGTCAATTTTTTAAATATGCGTTTTCCGTTCTAAAAGTAGTTT
>JBBPYO010000218.1:0-4032 GCA_038199845.1 Flavobacteriales bacterium | reverse complement strand
TATCAATGGCTTTTCTACAAGCTTACCAGAAGATGTTCAATTTAAAGCCTTGAGTAGTGTTGTAGGTTTTGAAAAAGTGAAGTTTTTTAGACCGGGTTACGCTATAGAATATGATTATTTTCCGCCCACACAATTAAAGCATACGCTGGAAACCAAATTGATTTCTGGGCTCTATTTTGCTGGTCAGATAAATGGAACTACCGGTTATGAAGAAGCTGCTTGTCAAGGAATGATGGCAGGAATAAATGCCAGTTTAAAAGTTGATGAGCAGGAAGCTTTTATACTATCTAGAAGTGAAGCGTATATAGGTGTTTTAATAGACGATCTAATCACTAAAGGCACAGAGGAACCTTATCGCATGTTTACCTCTCGAGCCGAATACAGAACGCTAATGCGTCAAGATAATGCTGATGCGCGCCTTACTCCGCTTTCATATGCTATCGGTTTAGCAAGTAAAGAGCGCTTAAATGCGGTGGAACAAAAGAATGAAGAAGCAAGAGATTTAATTCAATATTTTGAAGACACTAGTGTCTCACCAGAAGATATAAATCCAATTTTAGAGGAACAGGGAACAGCTTTAATGCCCCAATCTGATAAAATGGAGAGAATTTTTAGAAGGCCTCAGATTTCATTAAAAGATATGTTGCAGCTGAATGATGTGAAGGAATATGTTACAGAAAACAAGCTGTCTCAGGCAGTCTTAGAACAAGCGGAAATCCAAATTAAATATGCTGGTTACATTCAAAAGGAAAGAGCCAATGCAGATAAATTGCAGCGTCTTGAAAACATTAGAATCCCAGTAGATTTTGATTACAAGAAGCTAAAGTCAATGTCTTTTGAAGCGCGCGAAAAATTGACTAAAATTCAACCCACATCCATTTCTCAGGCGTCTAGAATAAGTGGAGTTTCACCGAGTGATATTTCAGTTATGCTGGTTTATATGGGGCGCTGATACAATGTTCCACGTGAAACATCCAATTTAAAAATCGCTTAATTCAGCAAATAATCGCCTTAAAAACCGTCTTTTTCGGACGATTTTATCGCCTTACAAATAATAATTCTGTGTCATTTTTAGATAAAAAACCCTTTAGTGTTAAGGATCATTCCATAAGTCAAGGAGATTTTGAGCTTCGTTACGATGAAATGTATGACATGTGGATTACGTTTCCTAAACCAGATGAGAAAGATCTGGATGCATATTATGAGAGTTCAGCATATATTTCTCATACCGATGCCACTTCCTCGCTGACTGATAAATTATATCAGCAGGTAAAAAAATGGATGTTGGCGTATAAGTTCAAAATTATTCAGCCATATAATTCTGCCGGTCATTTATTAGATTTGGGGGCGGGGACAGGAGATTTTTTGGCGGAAGCTAAAAGTAGAAATTGGCAGATTTCTGGTGTTGAACCAAACGTAAGAGCAAGAGATTTAGCACAAAAAAAAGGAATACATCTAGAAAGTGATTTATTGGATATTACTGGTACTTTTGAGGTAATTACAATGTGGCATGTTTTGGAACATGTGCATGATTTAAACAAATATCTGCATTTTTTAAAGAACCATCTTTCAGAAAACGGTGTTCTTTTAATAGCAGTTCCTAATTTTAAAAGTAGAGATGCGGCCAAATATGGAAAATTTTGGGCTGCTAATGATGTTCCCAGACATCTTTATCATTTTTCTAAAACAGCTATTGAAAAACTCTTTGCTGAAGTCGGTTTAGAGTTGGTAGAAACTAAGCCCTTAGTATTTGATGCTTTTTACGTTAGTCTTTTATCGGAAAAGTATAAAGGAAATAATTTTACGCTTTTACGTGGAATCATCGCCGGATTTCGTTCTAATGTTTCAGCAATACGTTCAAAAGAATATTCATCACAAATATACCTGCTAAAGCATAAAAAAGCCACTTAAAAGAACTTTAAGGACACTCCTAAAATAAAACCTGCCTAGATATGAAATTTATTTAACGTTAGCTTAAATCGCTTTAAATGCGTTCATTTTATATAATGAAAACCAATATCATTATATTTTAATATAGTAAATATCTATATTACTAGTTTACCTAGGTATTCCTTTCAAAATTCAACTTACTTTCTATTTTTGCATAAATTTAAATATTATAAAATAATATCATCATGAAGAAAATAATTGGGGGTCTAATTCTCGCCTGTACTTTTATAAGCTGTAATCAGCAAAAAACAGGTTATGTTAATACCGAAAAAATTGTCAAGGAATATAAAACCATGGCCGCTACTCAGGATATGTATGCCAAGATGAACGACGCTTTGATGTCAGAACTAGAGCAGAAGGCAAAAGCCTATCAAGGACAGGTAGAGGAGTATCAGAAAAATCAAAGTTCTATGAAAGCTTCAGAACGTGAAAAAACAGAGCAAAATCTAATGGCACAACGCCAGCAATTACAACAGGAGCAACAAACGCGTGGTGGTCAGATCCAGCAGGAAAGTCAGGCGGCGATTGATTCTATCATAAGTAAAGTGAAAAGTGAGGTGAAAGCGTATGGGAAGTCAAACGGTTACGACTTTATTTACGGGCAAAACGATGCCGGAAGTATTATGTACGGTAAAGAAGAATATGACGTTACAGACGATGTAATTGCGGTACTTAACAAATCTTCAAAAGACAGTATCAAATAAACGCCTGTATTTGATCGAAAACAGCATAAAAAAGCTCGGATTTCCGGGCTTTTTTATGCTGTTTTGCGATGTAACAGTCGGGTGAGTTTTATAGACAAATCCGTCAATATAATTTTCGCATTCCCGTTACGTTCAATGTGATACGCCGCATCCTGAAGTTCTGTAATAATGGCTTCAATATTGTTTCCATGTACAAAAGGAGCAAATTTCGCCAGATCAAATTTCGTTTTCGGTTGAAGATAAACTAGCGATTCCGCTTTATAATTTAACATCAGCGCTTGCCTAAAAAATTCTACGCAATAATCAAGAAAGTTTTTCTGTGTCTCCCGGCCTTTACCGGCAATCTGTTCGCTCCAGGAGATAAGATCGAGAATGGCTTTTTTATTCCCTTTTGCTTTAAAAGCAGTACGTACCCACGCGATAAACCAGGTTTCGAACTCCTCGTCCTCGCTGTCATGGCTTAACAATTGCAGCGCTTTATTATAATCACCGTTGGCTTGATGTGCGGTTTTTTTAGCCAGAGCGGGATCGCAATTTATATTCGCAATAAGCGCCTCTTCAATAGCTGCCTCACCAAGTGCCGGAAAGTGCAATAACTGACAGCGCGATCTGATGGTGTCAATAATACGTTCTTCATCTTCTGCGATCAATATGAAAACAGTCTTGTTTGGCGGTTCTTCAATAAGTTTGAGTAGTTTGTTTGCAGCCGCGATATTCATTTTTTCGGCCATCCAGATAATCATAACCTTAAACCCACCTTCATAACTTTTTAGCGAAAGTCGTTTTACTACATCCAGCGCTTCATCAACGCCTATTTGTCCCTGTTTTTTTTCAATACCGATCTGTTGATGCCATTCATAAAGGCTTCCGTAGGGATTTTTAGCTACAAAATCGCCCCATTCCTTTAAAAAATGGGTGGAAACGGGATGTGATTTGATTTTTTCAGTAGTCGCTACCGGAAAGGCAAAATGAAGATCAGGATGGGAGAGGTGTTTAAATTTTGTATTGCAGGCCACTGTACCGCCTGTATTTTCACCACCGGCGTTATTGCAGATTAAATACTGGGCAAAAGCAATCGCCATGGGAAGAACGCCGCTTCCACTTTTACCTACAAAAAGTTGGGCGTGTGCTACGCGATTACCATCTACACTAGCGGTAAGATGTTTCTTAATAAATTGCTGACCTAAAATATCACTGAATTGCATGGGTCAAATATAACAGAATTGTAACGGATTGTTTAAAGGCATCTGTTATATTTGTTTTACTGACAAGAGCTTTAATGCTCGCAGCGTTTACCATAATATATTTTAAAAGTCAATGGTAAGACTGAAAGTATGTTAAGATTATTGTATAGCCAAAAACCAACCTTATCAAGGAT
>JBBPYO010000217.1:0-4483 GCA_038199845.1 Flavobacteriales bacterium | reverse complement strand
CTAGACTTAGGATCTAGTGCCGCAAGGTGTGGGAGTTCGAGTCTCCCCGCCTGTACAGCGAAAAAAGCCCTTCAGAAATGAAGGGCTTTTTCTGTTTTTAATGGAAAGTGAAAGTCATATAAACAAGAATTTATGTGAAGTAGTTGCTAAATTCATTCTGAATAGAGACGAAAGACTTGTAAAACTAGAGAAGCCGACTTTTAACGAGTCGGCTTTTTCTGTTTAATTACAGAAAGAGCTTACTATGATGTTCAGCATCACTAAATGAGAATTTCGGTTTTTTTTTGTAATAGATAAACAATACATTAGGTCGCTTTAGAAACCAGAAATTAAAATGCACAAACAAAAATAAATACCGCATACCATCTGCCCGTCTACAAACATGGGATTACGGAGCTCATGCAGCTTATTTTGTCACAATTAACACAAAACACAGAGTACATCATTTTGAGAAATACACGACAAGTTGATGCAATTATCCGAAATCGGTAAAATTTTAAAAATAGAGTGATTAAAAAAATTTGAAATTCGACCGGATATGAATTTGTTAATGGGTGAATATGTGGTGATGCCCAATCATTTTAAAGGGATGGTTGTTATTGGCGAAAATGAATTTAATTTGGACGGTGATGACCGTCGGGGCGTTAGAGACGCAATGCATTGCGTCTCTACGTCAACGGAATCACAAAATAAATTTGGGCCACAATCAAAAAATTTGGCATCTGTTATCCGTGGTTTTAAATCTGCTGTTACAATTAATGCACGTAAAATAGATGCACAATTTTCATGGAAACTACGATATCATGACCATATTATTCGAAATAACAAATCATTCAAAATCATTTCAACCTATATACAGAACAATCCTCAAAATTGGATAAAAGATAAATTTCATTCTTTATGAAAATTGCAACAGACGCAATGTATTTCGTCTTTGTTGGAACGGGTTAAATATGGAGGGAGACGCAATTATTTTATTATCAACGGTATAACCTTTCATATTGTCAATTCCATAATTCGTTTTCTAAAATAGACTTTACTAAGAAACAAAGAATTCTACATTCTTCTTATCTTTCCACAAACAAATAATAACAGCAATTACATTTACTACAGAGACGCAATGCAATGCGTTTATATCCGAAAAAAAACATATATGAAAATAGAATCATTTAATGAACATGTAGATTATAACGAGGATAGAATAGTCACCAAAGTAATTTTAGAATCTTCCTTTTCAAAAGAGATTAGAATTCTATTAAAACGCGGGCAAATTATGAAAGAGCATAAAGCACCATTTCCCATAATTGTTCATGTTTTAGAAGGAGAAATAGATTTTGGAGTTCAGGGAGAAATAAATTCGTTAAAAAAAGGTGCGATAATCACCTTGGAAGGCAATATTCCACACGATTTAAAAGCACGGGAAGATAGTATTGTTCGTTTAACGCTTTCAAAACTTGATAATGCTTCGCGTGTGGAGCAAGTGATTAAAAATGCTTAACAATTAGATCATGAATATCATAGAGAATAGAAATGATGTAAACCGATTGGTAAATCGTTTTTATGCTAAAATCAGAAAAGATGAATTATTAGGTCCTATTTTCAATAGTCATATAGCTGAGGAAAAATGGCCAGAACATCTTAGTAAACTAACTGATTTTTGGGAAACCAACTTATTCGGTATTCCAAAATTCAAAGGAAGTCCATCCGCAAAACATATTAATGTGGATGCCAATTTAAACCATACTATTGAGTCAAAACATTTTGGTAAATGGCTGCAGCTCTGGTTTCAAACTATTGACGAACTTTATGAAGGCGAACTTGCACTAAAAGCAAAAGAATCTGCCCGAAAAATGTCTACCGGACAATTTTTGACGATTTGGAATAATAGGCCAGAAAATAAAAAAGTCGTAAGATAGTAGCATAAAATAAGTAGGGTCAGTTTAAAGTGATTTTTATCCTGATGACTATCCGTGGTTTTTGGGCGTTTCCCTACGGGTCGGGCTTTCCGTTGCAATCTTTTTGCGAAGGGCAAAAAGGATTTTCACTGCAATCCCTAACGCAAGGGTTCTATTTAGGATTTTTTGACTGTAATTTGGATGTTTTAAATGGCGGTTCAGGCTTGCTGCCAGAATGGAAAGGCTGGTTAAGCATTGCTGAAACTACTTTGTGGATTAAAAACGGATATTCATTATCAAGATTTGTAATTTTTCTTTCCATAGACAAATCGATGATTTTCACCGGTTGAAAGCAGCAAATTAAGCTCCATAATCCTCCTTTCAACTAAAACCTGCCTATCTTTGCCGAAAATAATTTTTATGCCCAATACCTTTTCCGATTTAGGAATTAATTCTCAACTACAACAAAGTCTGGCGGAATTGAATATCGCCGTGCCCACAGCAATTCAGCAAAAAACAATTCCGCTCATCTTGACCGAAACCAAGGATGTAGTGGCCCTCGCAAAAACAGGAACGGGTAAAACGGTGGCGTTTGGTTTGCCCTTATTGCAGCTTGTTGATCTTCAGAAGACGACTATACAAGCCGTAATCCTGGCGCCTACGCGAGAACTGGGACAGCAAATACACGCCAATCTGGTTTCTTTTGCAGCGCATAATCCAGAAATCAGCATCGCTTCCATTTGCGGCGGGATTCCCATAAAACCACAGATAGAGCGTTTAAAAAGCACTACACATATTATTGTTGCAACTCCAGGAAGATTAGTCGATTTAATTAATCGAAAAGCCATTGATCTTGGAGAAGTTTCATATCTGGTTCTTGACGAAGCAGATGAAATGGTAACTGCCCTAAAAACCGATTTGGACAGCATCATTGGAGAAATTCCAAAAGGCAGAAGAACGCTCCTTTTTACAGCTACTATGCCGGGAACCATCAAGCAACTGGTGCAAAACTATATGAGCAAGCATGTGCTGCATATTGAAGCAGAAATGGAAACGGTGGGCCATCAAGGAATTGACCATCAATTTATGGTGGTAGAACCTATCGAAAAACTAGATGTTTTGCTTCACTTTTTAAGTTCCAAAGAAGGGGAACGGGGTATTATATTCTGTAAAACAAAAGCGGCTGTCAACAAACTGGCAAAGAATCTAGCCATTAATAAATTTGCTTCCGGCGCGCTTCACGGCAGTCTCACCCAGCCTATCCGCGATCGCGTGATGGGACAGTTTCGGGAAGGAAATATTGATATTCTCGTAGCTACAGATCTTGCTGCTCGTGGACTGGACGTTAAAGAAATCAGTTATGTGATAAATTACCACTTGCCAGACACGTATGAAACCTATGTGCACAGAAGCGGTCGTACTGCCAGGGCAGGGGCAACGGGTCTTGCGGTTACTATACTTCAGCAAGAGGAAGTTTTTGAAATTCCGGAGTTTGAAGAAGAACTGGGAATTGTTTTTGCCGAAATGAAAAAGCCGGATGCCGAAAGCAAAGAGGAAAGTAATACGCTGCTTTGGGCAAAAAAAATATTTAAAACAAAACCGAATAGAACAATTTCCGCGGAATTTAAGGAGAAAATAAGTACGGTATTCCACCATTTGACAAAGGAAGAATTGATAGATAAAATACTCGCGCACCAATTGGCACAAACCGCTGTCGTTCCACCAAAAGCTGAAATGCCAATTAAGAAAAAGAAGCGTTGAGGTGTGTTTAAAAAGTTTTAGGCTTTGAGAACCAATCGTAAATACGTAAAATCTCTCGATATATCGTCACCCTGAATTTATTTCAGGGTCACACAAAAAGCTAAGGTGCTGCAAGTCCTGCGTATCTTTTAACAGAATGTCGCGGCGCGTGCGATACTGAAACGAGTTCAGTATAACGAAATCATTTTTGGAACAATTCTACACAATAAAAAAAGATTAATAGTTTACCTAGATACTATTATAGGATCGAAAAGATAAAAATAATGGCAAACGAGATAAAAAATCAAAAGGATATTTTGGAGAAGCTGAATATAGCAGCTTTAAACCCAATGCAGGAAGAAGCTATTAACGTGATCGAAAAAACGGCAAATACCATCCTATTATCGCCCACAGGAACGGGAAAAACACTTGCATTTCTATTGCCTATTCTCAAAAATTTAGATATAGAAAATCCAGAAGTGCAAGCGCTCATTGTCGTTCCCACACGCGAACTGGCGATTCAGATTGAGCAAGTGGTGCGCAATATGGGATCTGGTTTTAAAGTGAACGCGGTTTATGGTGGTCGCTCAAAGAACAAGGACAAAATAGAATTAAAGCATATTCCCGCTATTTTAGTAGGTACTCCAGGCAGGATTCTGGATCATTTTGAAGATGACCGGTTTTCAAAATTGAATATAAACGATTTGGTACTTGATGAATTTGACAAATCACTTGAGATAGGTTTTGAAAGTGAAATGATTGAAATTTTAAATGCACTTCCTTCCGTACGTAGACGCATATTGACATCGGCGACACAGGGAGTTAAAGTTCCCAAGTTTGTGAGATTG
>JBBPYO010000216.1:0-2766 GCA_038199845.1 Flavobacteriales bacterium | reverse complement strand
CAAGAAATCGGCCGGAGCGGGCGTGACGGTCTGCCCGCACACACGCTGCTTTTTTATAGTTATGCAGATACCGTACAGTTGCGCAAATTTGCTCAGGGCAGCCCCACCGAAGAATACCAGCTGGCCAAACTGGACCGCATGCAGCAATATGCAGAGGCTTTGAGCTGCCGTAGAAAAGCGTTGCTCAATTACTTTGGCGAGTTTATCTATGAAGATTGCGGCAATTGCGATATCTGTAAAACGCCGCCCCGCTATTTTGACGGCACCGTGCTTGCCCAAAAGACGTGTTCTGTCATATCCCGCCTAAAAGAACAAGAGGCCATGGGGATGATCATTGATGTATTGCGCGGTTCAGAAAATGCTGCTGTTTTTGAGAAAGGCTATCAGCAAATAAAAACCTACGGCGCCGCCAGTGACGTCTCTTGGCGCGACTTGCAGCAATATGTGATTCAGATGATCAATCAGGGAGTGCTCGAGATTCGTTTTCATGAAAATGGTCGGTTAATGCTCACGCCCATGGCCAAAAAAGTACTTTTTGAAGGCGAAAAAATACAGCTCGCACGTTTGATAAAAGAAAAGGCAACGGTTAGCGTCAAAGCAACGGTAGATAATGTTACCGGTCCTTTATTTGAACGTCTGCGCCAGCTGCGCTCTAGTATTGCGAAAGAAGAAAGTATGCCCGCTTATATCGTTTTTAGTGACGCCACACTTAAAGATATGGAAGCCAAAAATCCCCAGACACTCGACGAACTGATCATGGTGAGTGGGATAGGCCAAGCTAAACTGGATAAATATGGCGAGCGTTTCTTGGATCTACTGCAATCTAAAAAACCTATTTCTATAAAGAGAAAGAAGAAGAAGAAGGTAAACACGCATGCCGAAACGCAAAGGCTTTATGAAACCGGTCTTTCCCTAGAGGAAATAGCAGGCGAACGCAATCTTACTGTGGGAACCGTTTATAACCATCTTGTAAAACTACGAGCAGACGGTGAGAATATAGACCTTTATAAACTGATCCCTGCCGAAGATCTGAGGCGTATAGAGCAAGCAAAAAATGAGATTACAAATCCTACCGGTTTGAAGGAATTTTATGAATATTTTGAAGAAGAAATGCCTTATTGGAAGATAAGATTGGGATTGGATCTGTCAAGTTCTGAGTGATTCTTTGTTTGCTTTTCGTAAATCAGCCATTTAATATCGAAAAATGGCTTTTTTAGATCAAAAATCTGTTTTATCAGAAGCTGTGAAATCAACCATTTTAGCAGCGTAAAAGAGTAATATTTAGATCTTAATAGCCGATTTATAGGGTGTACTATATGTAATAAGTCAAAAGTAAGTTCTATGAAAAGGTGTTTTTTTGTGGCGTTGTTCTAGAAGCTTTCATAATAAAATATCAGGAAGAATGTTTAAAGTTCAAACATAAATTGATTTCAAACATAATTATTCCAATTTTAAAAGGTCGGCTGAAAAATTCAGCCGACCTTTTATATTTAGAGGTACTAAGTAAATTTCTTAGTCCAAAAACAGCCTATTTAGGTCAATTTTTAGTAAAATAGAGGTAAAATTCAGAACTTAGCTAATTGAAATTGATCAAGAATTTCATCCGCAATCTTTTCGCAATCGCTTACTAAAGCTTACGAACCCAAATATTCCTAAATTGAGTTTTGTTGCCATGATCCTGAAGAGCTATTACATCGTCACCATGCGACTCAGGATAATCATGAAGCCCAATATACTGCGTAAGACCGTTGATAGTGGCATTATTCTGTACTAAAACACCATTTAAGAAAACGGTGATTGTAGCCGGCGTATCTATAACTCCGCTTTCCTTAAAACGTGGCGCCCTATAGACCACATCATAAACATTCCATTCAAGTGGGCCGCGCATAGGGTTTATTAGTGGGGCGTGATCTTTCTAGATACTGCCTGCCTGGCCGTTGCGATAGGTACGGTTATTATAAGAATCTAAAATCTGCAGTTCATAGCGGTCCTGAAAAAAGACTCCGCTGTTGCCACGGCCCTGACTTGAACCCTCTACGTTATCTGGCGCGCTGAACTCAAGGTGCAGTTGGATATCGCCAAATTTCATTTTTGTCTGTATCATTCCAGAACCCGGAGCGACCTGTAAATAATCGTTATCTACGATTTCCCAGGGAGCAGGTTTTGTGGTGTCTTTTTGGCTCACCCATTGATCCATATTCTTTCCATCAAAAAGGATGATGGCATCAGAAGGCGCATCACCGAGTTTTTCGCCTGGTGTAACCGTAGGAACTTCAGGTTCCCAGATTTCGGTCATTTCAGGTTTCATGGGCATGGGTGAAACTTCAGGAGGAGTGCTTATTTCATGCTGCGCATTTACCTGTAAAACGATAAATAAGATCGAAGGGAGGGTAAGAAATTTTATTGATTTCATATTTTCATGTTTAATAATTGACTTAATGTTTAAAATTACAGAAACAGGCAAGTGCAATCTGTAAATTCTTTTTACTGATTTTTTGGAACTTCTTTTAGCGTGAAAAGCTTTTAAAGGAGATTTTGATTTTTAATTAATAATGTTCTGTGGAGAGCTATTTTAATATGGCAAAGTGTTTACTTGATCACATTTTCTATAATATCATCTACAATTTCAGGATTGAGCAGCGTGCTGGTGTCACCTAAGTTTTCGGTTTCACCGGAAGCTATTTTTCGCAGGATACGCCGCATTATTTTACCACTCCGTGTTTTTGGAAGTCCACTGGTAAACTGAATTTTATCTAATTTTGCAAT
>JBBPYO010000215.1:0-13227 GCA_038199845.1 Flavobacteriales bacterium | reverse complement strand
TGATCGTGTTTTCCTTTAAGAGTTGATAATCGCGGTGATAACCACTGGGCAGATTATTCGTGATCAAAATCATTTCAGTGGAAAGCGCCTGGATTTTATTGCATTTTCCTCGGATTAACTCAAAAACATCTGGATTTTTCTTGTGCGGCATAATGCTACTTCCAGTTGTGAGTTTGTCGGGAAAACTTACAAAACCAAAGTTCTGACTCATATATAAACAGATATCCATCGCAAACCGCGCCAAGGTATTGGCCAAACCTCCCAATGTGGATGCCAGCGTGCGCTCGCTTTTTCCGCGGCTCATCTGTGCGGCGACAACATTGTATTTTAAGGTTTCAAAACCGAGTTCGCGGGTGGTAAATTCACGATCTATGGGAAACGAACTTCCATAACCAGCCGCAGAACCCAACGGATTTTGATCCACCACTTTTTGGGTCGCGTTCAACATGATCATATCGTCAATAAGCAATTCCGCATAGGCCGAAAACCATAATCCGAAACTGCTGGGCATCGCCACTTGTAAATGTGTATAACCAGGTAGGAGTTGGTCTTTATGAGTTTCAGCGAGCTGCATTAGCGTTTCAAAAAGCGAAATCGTGCGGGCTTTGATTCCATCAATACTCTCTTTAAAATAAAGTTGCAAAGCCACAAGAACCTGATCATTTCGCGATCGCGCGGTGTGCACTTTTTTACCGGTATCGCCGAGAATTAAAGTCAATTCAGCTTCTATCTTACTGTGAATATCTTCATATTCTGGTTCGATAACAAAATCACCGCTTGCCGCTTTTTCTTCCAGAATGTCCAATTCTGGCAGCAGATTTTCCAGTTCCTTTTGGGTTAAAATCCCGATTTTTTCAAGCATTTTGACATGGGCCCGCGTCGCACGAACGTCATATTTGGCAATGTGCACATCGATCTCGCGGTCGTTGCCCACCGTAAATGCCATGATTTTGTCGTCTATATTTGTTCCTTTTTCCCAGAGTTTCATAATCCTCCCCTAACCCCTCCAAAAGAGGGGGATTGGTTTTATTTTTTAATTAATACTTTTTTTGTCCTCCCCTAGCCCCCCAAAGGAGGGGAAGAAGTGCGATTTTCGTCAACCTGAACTTGTTTCAGGTTCGCATAAGGATTGCAGCTCAGCTCATGTGATTCTGAAATAAATTCAGAATGACGTACGTAATATATTTTCATTTTTTCAACCTCAAGTAATTTCCACTATTAGGGGGATTGGGATATTATTTTACTTAATAGCTCAATATAAATTTCAATACCCTCTTCTATTTCCTTGACATAAATAAATTCATCAGCGCTGTGCGAGCGCGTGCTGTCTCCTGGACCCAATTTTAAGGAAGGGCACGTGAGCGTAGCTTGATCGCTCAATGTGGGCGAACCATAAGTTTCCCTGCCCATCGATATGCCTGCTTTTATAAGTTCATGGTCTTTTGGAATGGACGACGAATTCAACCGCAGACTGCGCGGTTTTATGGTGTCGCAGGGCGATTTTTCAGTCAGAATATCTGCGATTTCCTGATTGGTGTATTTATCATTTACGCGTACATCAATTACTAATGCGACGTCGGCGGGAACAGCATTGTGTTGTTTGCCGCCGTTGATCTGGGTAACGGTCATTTTTACTTCTCCCAAAACTTCGGAAACGCGATCGAATTTATAATCCCGAAACCACTCCAGAACCGAAATACAATTGTAGATCGCATTATTGGTATTGGGATGCGCGGCATGCGATGGTGTGCCTTTTACGAGCGCATCAAAAACCACCAAACCTTTTTCGGCTACCGCCAAATGCATTTGCGTGGGTTCGCCCACAATCGCAACGTCTATTTTGGGAATAATGGCAAGCATGCTGTTCAAACCATTGGGACCGCTGCTCTCTTCTTCCGCGGAAGCGACCAAAACCAGATTATATTTTAGGTTTTTTTCAGCGTAAAAATGCGTGAAGGTCGCTATTAGTGAAACCAGGCAACCACCTGCATCATTGCTGCCCAAACCAAATAATTTTCCGTCTTCAACAATGGGTTCAAACGGATCTTTGGTGTATCCATTATTCGGTTGAACAGTGTCGTGGTGACTGTTAAGCAAAAGTGTTGGTTTCCTCTCATCAAAATCCTGATTTACGGCCCAGACGTTATTTTTATTCCTTTTATAGTCGATTTTATAGCTTTTAAACCAATTTTCGATAAGCTGCGCAGTGCCTTCTTCCTCTGAAGAAAAGGACTGCGTGGCGATCAGCTTTTTTAAAAGTTCGAGAGCTTCTGTTTTTAATGTAGTTATTTTACTCATAGGCTAAGGCTTGTGTATTCTGTTTCTTCGGGATTGAGCATCGTCGGCTTTCCTAATTTTACGGAATGCACACCGCCTTCCAGCGCATAAAAACAGTTATGGAGTTTGGGGAGCATTCCTTCGGAAACAGTTCCGTTTTCGACCAGTTCAGCGTATTTTTTAGCATCTATTTGCCTAATAACCGAATGTTCATCCGTAACTTCTCTCAAAACTCCGGCTTTTTCAAAACAATAATTGAGAGTTACTTGGTAGGTTTCTGACAGCGCGCGGGCGAGTTCACAAGCAATTGTATCCGCATTGGTATTGAGCAATTGTCCATTTTTATCGTGCGTGATGGCGCAAAATACAGGCGTCAATCCTGCGGAAAGCAAGTTCGTGATCATTTCGGAATTCACCGAAACCACATCGCCTACAAATCCAAAATCCACTTCTTTTACCGGTCGTTTTATAGATAGAATGATATTGCCGTCAGCACCGGAGAGACCAATGGCGTTACAGCCTTTTCCCTGCAACTGCGCAACCATATTTTTATTCACTTTTCCACCATAAACCATGGTGATCACATCAAGAGTTTCAGCATCAGTGATCCTGCGGCCTTGGGAAATTTTTACCGGAATATTGAGATTTTTTGCCATTTTACTAGCTAATTTTCCGCCACCATGCACGAGGATTTTTGGTTCGGGAAGTTCAGCGAAAATGTCTAAAAAGGCATTGAGTTCTGGCTCATTTTCGATGACATTTCCACCAATTTTGACGATATTTAGCTGTTTTTTATCCATTTATTAGCTTTTTAAGGCGTTTTCTAAGATCTGTTTTAAAACCACCTGCGCGGAAAATGTCCTGTTATTCGCCTGAGGAATTACAAGTGACTGATCAGAATCTAGAACGGCATCTTCCACAACGACATTTCTACGTACCGGCAGGCAATGCATAAACTTGGCGTTGCCCAATTTTTCCTGCGTCATAGTCCAGTTTTTAGCTGTTTCAAAAGGCTTTAGAATCTGGCCATAATCGGAATAACTACTCCAGTTTTTCGAGTAAACGAAATCGGCATCTTTTAGCGCTTCTTCTTGATTATAAATAACTTTTACGTCGTTTGTGATTTCGGGATTGAGATCGTAACCTTCGGGATTGGTAATGCTGAAATCCACATCGCAGCGCTGCATCATCTGTACAAACGAGTTGGGCACCGCCTGCGGAAGGGCTTTGACGTGCGGCGCCCAACTTAAAACAACTTTTGGCCGCTCGACGGTTTTAAATTCGCTGATCGTGATCGCGTCGGCTAGCGCCTGCAAGGGATGCGCGGTGGCGCTTTCCATATTAACGACCGACACAGAAGCGTATTTCACAAAATTATTGATCACATACTCAGACTCGTCCTTTTTTTTATCTGTAAGCGTGGGAAATGCGCGAACCGCGATAATATCTGCGTATTGTGAGATTACTTGAGCAGCCTCTTTTATATGTTCAGAAGTATCACCGTTCATTACCGTGCCGTCCTCAAATTCTAATTTCCAGGCGTCGCTGTTAAAATTCATCACCGTGACTTCCATACCAAGGTTTCGTGCCGCTTTTTCGGTACTCAGACGTGTACGCAAGCTGGAGTTAAAAAACAGCATCACCAACCGCTTGCGCTTCCCAATATTTTCAAATGCATACGGATTTTTTTTTAGATATTGCGCTTCTTCGATGAGGGCTTCGAGATCTGAAATATCTGTGAGGTCTGTGTATTTTTTCATGCTTGTTATTCTATTCTTTCTATTTATCTTTTTAAGTTCCTCCCATTTTTCAAAGGGGGAGGTGCCGATAGACGGAGGGGTTTCGCACTAAAAGTCAATTTCTAGATCAAAACACGTGTTGAATCACCCCTTTTTCAGCAAGCTTAAATTTCCCCCTCCTTGAAAAGGTGGGGAGCCGTAAAATATTTAAATATTTTGCTTTAAAACTTCTTTCAACGCATCAAAAAAAGTATTTAAATGCTCCTTTTCAATTGTAAGCGGCGGTAAAATACGAATCAAATTTTTATTGCTCGCGCCACCTGTAAAAATGTGATGTTTATAGATCAAATCTTTGCGCATCTGCCCAACTTCGTGCTCAAACTCTAGTCCTAGCATAAGTCCGCGGCCTTTTATCTTCTTAATCTGTGGAATTTCTTTCGCCTTTGTGAAAAAATAATTAGAAAGTTGAGCTGCGTTTTCCATGAGCTTTTCCTTTTTAAGAACATCAAGTACGGTCAGCGTTGCAACACAGGCCAAGTGATTTCCGCCGAAAGTGGTACCCAGCAGACCATATTGCGCTTTGATGGAAGAATGGATCAAAATCCCGCCCACCGGAAAACCATTGCCCATTCCCTTCGCAATTGAAATAATTTCAGGTTCTACCTTATATTCCTGAAATGCGAAAAATTTACCGGTACGGCCAAAACCGGACTGCACCTCATCAGCGATCAGGCAAGTGCCGTATTTTTTGCAAAGTGCGTCCACACCTTCATAAAAAGTGGCGTCGCTCTCATCAAGACCGCCAACGCCTTGAATAAATTCGAGAATTACCGCGCAGACATCTTGATTCTTGAGTTCATTTTCTAAGTCTTGCAAATCCCCTAGCGGAAGAAAAGCAACTTCCTGCTGCGCATTGATGGGTGCGACGATTTTAGGATTATCTGTTGCTGCCACTGCTGCCGAAGTGCGTCCGTGAAAACTGTTTTTAAAAGCGATTACTTTTTTTCTGTTGGTATGAAAAGAAGCTAATTTTAGTGCGTTTTCATTGGCTTCCGCACCACTATTGCATAAGAAAAGTTGATAATCGGGACAGTTGGATTCCGCAGGAAGACGCTCACCAAGTTCGGTCTGCAATGGATTTTGCACCGCATTGCTGTAAAATGCGATTTTCCCCAATTGCTCCGAAATATTTTTTACATATTCCGGATGCGCATGCCCAATGGAAATGACCGCATGGCCACCGTATAAATCAAGGTATTGGATTCCTTCTTCGTCATAAACATACATATTTTCTGCCTTTACCGGCGCTACATCATATAAGGGATAAACATCAAATAGACTCATTGTTGCTCTTTTTTAATCGAATTTATTTTGTTGAACGAAGCGACCATACCTTGAATCAGCGACGAACTCAGACCTTTGTGTTCCATCTCGTTGAGACCTTCTATAGTGCAGCCGCGGGGCGTGGTAACCTTGTCAATTTCCTCTTCGGGATGGTTGCCAGATTCTATCAGTAATTTTGAAGCGCCGTTGCAGGTATGCATCGCAAGCTGCTGCGCGTCGTGACTGTCAAAACCTAGTTGTACCGCTGCCTGTGTGGTGGCGCGGATAAGGCGCATCCAGAAAGCAACGCCACTGGCACACACAACCGTAGCGGCTTGCATCTGGGCTTCTGGTATGATAAGCGTACTGCCCAAACGATTAAAAATCGCCTCGGCAACCTTAATACGTTTCATGCCTTTAGTATTGCTGGCCAAGCAGGTCATTGAGGCGCCAACGGCAATAGCCGTGTTCGGCATTGCCCTGATAATAAACTGCTCCTCGCCAACGATCACTTCCATTTGTGAAATGGCGTAACCAGTTATTGTAGAAATCAGCACATGTTTATCGGTCAGTTCATCTTTGATTTCTGATAAAATCGCCGATAGTTGGCTGGGTTGCACCGCAAAAATCAAGATATCCGATTTTTGAACCGCAAGTATATTATCTGTCGTGGTAAAGACGTTTTTATATTCGGCCCATTCCTCGATCCCACTGATGTCACGTTTGGTCAGATAAAGCGTGGTAATCGCGTTATTTGTCACTAGTCCCTTCGCAATGGAAAGCCCTAGATTTCCGGTACCGATTATTGCTATTTTCATGATATTATTAGTATTGTCCTTTTTATTATTATTTCCTCCCCCGGCCCCTCCCAAGGAGAGGAGTTTTAACCTTAGTCCTAAACTCAGGTTCAGTTTTAAGGCTAAATTCCAGTTTAGACCTACAAGGAGGTTTTCCCTCGTTCCTCGAAAAAACAACACCTTGCAGGTCGCGCAAATCCCGCCGATTACTAATTCCCCCTTCGGGGGTTAGGGGGATTAAAAAAAATTTGCCTTCAACTGCAAACCTTCAATTTGCGGCAGTCCAAAAATCAAGTTCATATTTTCCACCGCTTGTCCTGAAGCACCTTTGGTCAGGTTGTCGATAATGCTGGTAATAAGTAACATTCCGTCTTCTTTATGCAAATGCAAAAAACATTTATTGGTGTTTACGACCTGTTTTAAATGCAGTTCTTTTTCTGAAACAAAAGTAAAAGGCGCGTCTTTGTAAAAATCTTTATATAACTCAATCGCCTCTTCTAAACTTCCCTCATATTCCGTATATGCAGTCACGAAAATGCCTCTTGAAAAATTACCTCTATTGGGCAAAAAATGGACTTTTTGATCGAAATTTCGCTGTAATCCACTCAATGTCTGGTTGATTTCGCCCAAATGCTGGTGGGTAAATGCTTTATAATGGGAGAAATTGTTGTCGCGCCATGTGTAATGTGTGGTATCAGAAAGGGAAGTTCCTGCACCGGTAGCGCCGGTTACGCCGTTTACGTGAATGGAATGGGTAATCCGTTTATTTTTCGCTAAAGGCAACAAGGCCAACTCGATTGCAGTGGCAAAACAACCTGGATTTGCAATGGAACCGGCTTGTTTGATCTGGTCACGGTTGAGTTCGGTAAGACCGTAAACGAATTCACGCCCCTGAAATTCTGCGTCTTTTTTCAGCCTAAAATCGTTGCTGAGATCAATGATGACCGTTTCTTCGGTAAAATAGTTTTCTTCCAAAAAGCGTTTAGAAGTACCGTGCCCCAAACAGAGAAAAAGCACGTCAATTTCCGTATTAACGGTATCAGAAAAACGAATTTCAGTATCGCCCAGCAAATCCTGATGCACATCACTGAGCAAATTGCCCGCATTTGAAGTACTGTACACAAAATTAAGTTCTACATGCGGATGGTTGAGTAAAATACGGAGGAGTTCACCTGCCGTATATCCTGCGCCACCCGCGATTCCTGCCTGTATCATTGTTCGCCGTTTACGTGGTTATAAATTTTATTTTGGTTGGCCAACAGTTTAATAAAGCCTTTGGCGTCGTCTGCCGTCCAACCTTTATTCATTTCGCCATAAGCGCCAAAGGAAGCATTCATAAGATCGTGATCCGACTTGATCCCTTCCAACGTAAAACGGTAAGGATGCAGTGTCACATAAACTTCCCCGGAAACATTTTCTTGACTATCGCTCAGAAAAGCTTCTATATTGCGCATCACCGGATCAAGATATTGCCCCTCGTGCAGGTGCATACCGTAAAAACCAGAAAGATATTCTTTGTGCTGCATTTGCCATTTTGTGAGTGTGTGCTTCTCGAGTAAATGGTGCGCTTTGATTATAATGAGTGGCGCGGCGGCTTCAAAACCCACGCGGCCTTTGATACCAATTATAGTATCGCCAACGTGAATATCGCGACCTATCCCGTAAACGCTTGCTATTTTTTGCAGTGCCTCAATGTTTTTTACTGCGGAATCTTTTTTACCGTTTAGAGCAGTCAATTCTCCTTTTTCAAAAGTAAGGGTAACTTTTTCGCTTTCGGTTTTTTCCACTTGCGAAGGAAACGCACTTTCGGGAAGTCCTTTATCTGAAGTTAGCGTTTCGCTACCGCCCACGCTAGTTCCCCAAAGTCCTTTATTAACTGAATATTTTGCCTTTTCCCAGGACATTTCGATACCGTGTTTTTTAAGGTAATCGATCTCTTCTTGACGGGAAAGTTTCAGATCTCGAATGGGCGTTATAATCTCAATTTCTGGTGCGAGGATCTGAAAAATCATATCAAAACGAACTTGGTCGTTACCCGCACCAGTGCTTCCATGCGCGACATAACCTGCATTAACAGATTTTGCATACTTGATAATCTCGACCGCCTGGATAATACGTTCCGCACTTACCGAAAGCGGATAGGTATTATTTTTAAGCACATTGCCAAAAATCAAATACTTGACCACTTTATTGTAAAATATATCTACAGCTTGGACGTTTTTATACGTTTTTGCACCAATTTTAAGTGCTTTTTGCTCGATTTCATCAATTTCCTGCTGACTGAAACCGCCGGTATTGATACTTACCGCGTGCACTTCAAAACCTTTTTCTTCGGAAAGATATTTGGCACAGTACGAAGTATCTAATCCGCCACTGTAGGCGAGAACTAATTTTTTATTAGTATGGGTATTTTTAGTGGTATTACTCATTATAAATGCTTTTATTTTTTCATTTCCGCAAAGGCGGAAATCTTTTAATTCTTATATAAAATCTCCTTAGCTTAAGCCTGCAAGAAATACGCTGAAAAGGCAGAAATACACTTCAACAAGCTCGATACAACGCCTCAAATGGCTACGGATCTTTACTTTTTTTTATTTACTTTCTCATCCCCAATTTCAACATTCCCTTTTTGAGTGGGACGTAAAAACAAGCTTTCCTTAATACTTTTTAATCGTGAAAAAGCCTTGCTGTTCAATGTTTTTTCAGGTTCGTTATTTTTGGCATTTTTCTTTTTGGCCTCTTCCACCGCGGGGTCATAAAGCATTCCTGTACATAAGCACATTTTTTGCTCGGTGCGCTGTAAAATATCGTAATTGCGACAGGTCTGGCAGCCTTTCCAAAAAGTGGGGTCATCGGTTAATTCTGAAAAAGTGACCGGGCGATAACCAAGATCGCTATTGATTTTCATGACCGCAAGTCCCGTAGTGATTCCAAAAACCTTTGCATCTGGATATTTTTTCCGAGAGTGTGCAAAAATGGCTTCTTTGATCTTTTTGGCAAGACCTATATTTCTAAAATCGGGGTGTACAATAAGACCAGAATTGGCCACAAACTTGCCGTGGCCCCATGCTTCTATATAACAAAAACCGGCAAAAGTATCGCCGTCTAAAGCAATGACCGCGTTTCCGTTTTCCATTTTTGTGATTACATAATCTGGAGTGCGTTTTGCAATTCCGGTACCTCGAACTAAGGCAGATTCTGCGATGGTTTCGCAAATTACTTGAGCGTATCCCGCATGGGATTTGTTTGCTATGATTATTTCCATGGAAATGGAATGTATTTAAGGTTTAATAAAAACTGATGGTTTGTTTTAACGATTGTAAGAATGCCAACCGCTTTTAAAGACGTAAAAAAGAGGAATCGGACACGCCTGAATTCCTATACATAAAACACCCCAAGGGGCGAAATATAGATTGCCTGTAAACCTTAAATAAATGCATGCAAAATCTATTCATGATACAATGAAAGGATAATGAGATTGAAAAGAGAAAAGTGGAAAAGAAAAAGTTTCCGTGATCACGGAAATAAAACATTTGGGACATGACAGTAAATAATTAAGGTTCTTTTTGCTGAGTTTTAGAAACGCGCATTAGAGCTGGAACGCCTAATGCGCCTGCCGGGGGAAATCCTTAATGTATTTGTAAACTGAATCATAGGACCAAATTAAAACAATTTTATGACCCAGAAGACCATAAGTTTCAAAAATCGGCATTTTATTCAAAAAAAAAGACTCGAACGTTATAAAACTAATGGTTTTATGCCAATTCATTGCTAATACAAGTAAAACTAATTCTCTGTAAATGTTAATTAATTATTAAATTTTAGTACTGTGTAACGCAAAGTACCTTCTTTTAAATATATATTTGCATAGGCAATTAGCAGTTAATCAACTGTAGCTTAGAAAAATTGTATTCATCATTAAATAATCAAAAACAATGTCCTCATCCGTTACTTCTCATCACCGCAGTGTCGCCACCTTTATTCATCTGGCCACGTTTACTAAATACCTGATACCGCTGGGTAATTTCATTTTCCCATTGCTGCTTTGGATGGCGCAAAAAAAGGAATCAAGCTTTGTAGACGAGCACGGTAGGCGGGCAATTAATTTCCAGATCAGTATGTTTATTTACAACATTTGCGCAGTTTTAATCGCACTGCCTTTTATCGCCTGGCAGATCATTGGTATTGTCAAAGCAAATGGAAACTTTGATTTTGATAATGATATGGATGCTTTCTGGAGTTTTTTCCATGTTTCCGGACTTGTAATTACCGCCATAATTTTAGGCACGATACTTACTGGGCTTTTTATCTTGGAACTGATCGCGGTGATCACAGCAGCAATTCGGGCTAATTCTGGCGAAATGTGTAAGTATCCCCTCAGCATTTCATTTATCAAAAGTGTACCGATTATAGACGACAAAAATGCTTCAGCCTCATCAACTGAAGAAAAGTACTAAGCAATGAGATTCATTCATCAACAAAAAACGAACAGTAATCAACCGTTTAACAAATTAGCTCATGAACATTGAAAACACAAAAGCGCAGATGCGCAAGGGCGTGCTGGAATATTGCATTCTCTCTGTGTTGAAAGAAGAAGACGCCTATGTGGCCGAGATTCTTGAAACATTGAAGGACGCCAAGCTGCTCGTGGTGGAAGGCACAATTTACCCGCTGCTCACAAGGCTCAAAAACGCGGGACTGCTCAGTTACCGCTGGGAAGAGTCCACCAGTGGGCCGCCACGTAAATATTACGGACTTACCGCAACGGGCAAACTTTTTCTCAACGAACTCACAGATACCTGGAACGACCTGCAACAAGCAGTGCGAATAGTAACTTCTACAAAAAACAACAACCATGAATAAGACCATAAACATTAACCTCGCAGGGCTGTTCTTTCATATCGATGAGGATGCTTACGCTAAATTGCAGCACTATCTTGAGGCCATAAAACGCTCCTTTACAGATGCAGAAGGCCGTGCTGAGATTATTCAGGATATTGAAGCCCGCATCGCAGAACTTTTCACAGAACGTATCAAGCACGAGCGCCAGGTCATTGGCTCTGCCGAAGTGGATCAGGTGATCGCAATCATGGGCCAGCCCGAAGATTACCGGATCGATGATGAAATCTTTGAGGATGAAGAACCCAAAGCGACACCGTACACTTCAACGCACACCAAAAAACTTTACCGCGATACTGAAAATTCCTATTTGGGCGGTGTGAGTTCTGGCTTGGGCTATTATCTGGGCATCCCTCCTATTTGGGTCCGCGTGCTATTTGTAGTGCTCGCATTTTTTACCAGCGGGGGATTTGCACTCTTATATATAGGCTTTTGGATTTTTGTTCCTGCGGCAAAAACTACTACCCAGAAACTGGAGATGCGCGGCGAACCCGTAAATATTGATAATATACAGCGCAAAGTAAAAGAAGGCTTTGATAATGTAGCCGATTCTGTGAAAAACGTGGACTATGAAAAGTACGGCACCCAGGCTAAAAAAAGTGCGGGAAGCGCGGCAGAGGGAATTGGTAAATTTATGGTATTGCTTTTGACCGTGCTGGCTAAACTTATAGGAATCATGCTCATTATTACAGGCGGTACTACTATTGTGGGTCTTTTTATCGGGCTTTTTACTGCCGGTACGCTTGGTTTTATAGATGGCGGACTTAACGATTATATCGGTCTTTTTAATGCGGATGGCATTCCATTTTGGGTGCTTTCCATGTTACTATTTTTCGTATTGGCAATCCCGTTTTTCGCGCTGTTTTATTTGGGCTTGAAAATTTTGGTGACCAACTTGAAACGCATGTCATGGGCGATGAAAATCACGCTTATCGTTGTTTGGTTAGCTTCAATTGTAATCCTTACTGCGGTGGGCATAAATCAAGCAATGGATTTCTCGCAGCGTACTTCAACGACACAGACAGAAGCGTTACAAATGAATCCTGCAGATACACTTAGAGTAAAAATGACTTTGTCAGAAGATGGCTCACAACAGGAAAAGGGATTGTTTTTAGACCTTAATGACAATGGAAAACCTTTTGTATCTCTGGGAGATATCGACCTGAGCATTAAGCAAAGTGAGAATGACCGCTATACACTAGCCCTGATAAAAACTGCACGCGGCCACAATAATACGTCGGCAAAGGCGCACGCAGAAGACATCGTTTACAGCTATACTTTAGAAAACAATATGCTTTCCCTGCCGGAAACTTTTACACTGGCGGAAGGAGCGGCATTTAGAGCTCAAGAATTGGAACTTGTACTTTATATTCCAGAAAACGGAAGTGTTTTTATAGATCAGAACAGTCGCGACTTTCTCAGCCACCGTTCAGATCTTATGGAATATAACTTTACCGGGCATTATTTGAAATTGTTGAACGGCAAATTGGTTTGCAGCGATTGCCCAGCAGAATCAAATACAAATACTGATGATGAATGGCATTATCGTGATATCTCTGACGATGCAGATAATTCTGGTACATATGAGTATGATCAGGCACGAAGAAAGCAGAATAAAAACCGTCAAGATTCAGTTCAAATAAAGATAGATAGTTCAAAAATAGTTTTGGATAGCATTTCCAATTAACAGTCTGTTTTAAGTCAATTCTAATTGATTTTCAGTAGCTTGTGGTTTTAATTAAGTAGAAAAAATTGGAAATATTGAGATATTCTCCGTTTTTAGACAACGCCCTAATTAATAATCTCAAGAGTTATAGAGAGGGAAATTCAAAAGATTCAGTTTAGAAAACTTTGCAATACATAAACAACAAAATCAGTCAAAATCAATCAAAATCAATCAAAATCAATCAAAATCAATCAAATATGACAACTTTAATCCGAATTCTTGCAACGACATTTTTAGCTTTATTTCTAACTTCCTGCAACTTTGAATTTCACCAAGTGAACGGAAACGGAAACGTGGTGGATAAAAACCTCAATATCAATGAAGATTTCACCTCTCTAAAAGCCAGCAACGGTTGGGAAGTTTTCTTAAAAAAAGGAAATCAACCCGGTGTAACCGCGAGTATTGATGAAAATCTCTATGATTATCTGGATGTGAAAGTAGATGGAAATACACTGAAAGTGGGGAT
>JBBPYO010000214.1:0-4626 GCA_038199845.1 Flavobacteriales bacterium | reverse complement strand
AAGTTCGTAGCTCTCTGCATGAAATTTTACGTCACAATCTGTCATGATCGTGGCGAGCCTTTTTGACAATAATCCTTGCTCAGCGAATTCGATTACTTTCTCCTTCATTTTTCCCTTGAGCTTATCGGTATTTTCCAGTAAACCTTCCAAAGAACCGTAATCCTGAATGAATTTTTTTGCCGTTTTATCGCCCACACCGGGAATGCCTGGGATATTATCGCTGGCGTCACCACGCATTCCAAGATAATCGATGACTTGCTCGGGACGCTCTATCTCAAATTTTTTCAGCACTTCGGGAATTCCCCAGATTTCAATCCCGTTGCCCATACGCGCAGGTTTGTACATAAAGATATTTTCTGAAACCAGCTGTGCATAATCCTTGTCTGGCGTGACCATAAATACCTGATAATTTTCCTTTTCAGCCTGCTTTGCCAGCGTACCAATGAGATCATCAGCCTCCACACCCATTATTTCTACATAAGGAACGTGCATGGCCTTTAAAATACTTTGAATAATGGGCACCGCAATGCGAATGGCTTCTGGGGTCTCGTCGCGATTGGCCTTATAGGCTTCGTACATTTCTACCCGTTCATGGCTGCCGCCTTTATCAAAAGCGACGGCAAGATGATCTGGTTTTTCCCTTTTTATCACGTCAAAAAGTGAATTCACAAAACCCATGATCGCCGAGGTATCCTGACCTTTTGAATTAACCTGAGGATTTTTAATTAACGCATAATAACCGCGAAAAATAAGGGCGTAGGCATCGAGTAAGAACAAACGTTTTTGCGTGGACATATAAATAAGGTGTAAAAATTGAATCGAACTCCAAAAATAAGGATTAGTTTGAAGTTAGCCATTCAATGTTGTGAGTTATGCGTATTTGATTTTGCCCTATTTTATTTGAAAGGTGTTATCAGTTCTGATTTATTTTTAGAATGATGCAGCTTTCTTTTTCGCCATAGCACATAAAAAAACCACCGATAATTTCGGTGGTTTTTGCTATTTTTCAGTTAAAAAAGGGTGATTACATCTTTAATTTACCCGATTTTCCCACATCTTGTTTGTCGCCAGTTACAGCGCCTACGCCCATTTTAAATAGAGAAACTAATGAATTACTTTTAGTGTCCCAGTAATATGCTTCGCTAGGCTTAAAACTTATTGCGGTAAGATTAGGATCATCAACACCGTCAAACCAATTGTCATCCGCTTTTCCGTAAAGATCTTCTAGAATGCTTTTTTGGGTCGTAATTGTTGCTCTCCCATATACACTCAAAAACTGCATAGAACCAGGATCAGAATAAATAAGTTGAGCATTGGGATCATTTTCAATATCCTTATTGTGATCACTGTCTTTGCCGCTTAGAAACCAAATATTCCCTTCACCGTCCACTTTTTTTGTACTCATGGGGATTACGCTTAGTGGAATCTGCTTCATGTTTGTGGCCATCATCGCAAAATCAATGTCTTTGGCCATTTCAGTTATTTTCTTCTTAGCGTCATCGTTATATAAATCTTGTTTGCTCATTGTTATGTTTTTTTAGTTGGAACTAAAGATAATAGCTAGAGGTGGGAGCGCGGCTAAAAAATTGCCAAAACTGTGGGTTTAAAACCTAAAGTTTGTTAAGATTCTATCAACCATTGAAAAGGAATTATCCAAAACTTGAAATTATATTTTTCGCAGAAGTATAATATCCGCCACCAAAGAGGTTTACATGAACAAGAATGTGGTAGAGCTGCCAGAGTTTAATACGCTCCTGCCAACCTTCGGCAAACGGAAATTCAGCATTATAAGATTTAAAAACCGCGGGATCAAATCCGCCAAAAAGATGCATAACCGCAATGTCAATCTCTCTAGGTGCAAAAGCAGTCGCAGGATCAATGAGGCATGGCGCGCCTTCAGCATTTACCAAATAATTGCCGCTCCAAAGATCGCCGTGAATTAAAGAAGGTTTTTCCTGCGGAATTAATTGACTGATTTTATCGTAAAAACGGTCGATTTTAGTGAATAAATAGCCGTTTTCCGAGGCTAATTTAAACTGTGGTTTTAACCGCTGATTGATGTAAAAATCGGTTGCATTATCTTCAGGCGTGTTATATTGGAGAAGACTGCCTATATAATTATTTTCAGCGAAGCCAAACTGTGGGGCGCTCTGTTGATGCAATTTGGCCAGTTGCCTTCCGAAATTTTGCCAGAAATCAGCAGTCTTCTTTCCCGGGGTTTTGTGTTCCAGGATAAGATAGCTTGAGTTATTGAATTCGCCCACATGTATAACTTCTGGAACATCTATAACTTGAGGTTTGCTCAACGCACGCAACCCACGCGCTTCCTTTTCAAACATGCAGGGAAAGCGCTGGGCGTCATTAACTTTTACAACATATTTTCCTTTTTCGCTTTCAAGCAAATAAACCGCATTGATATCACCGCCCGAGAGCGGTTTGTGCGAACATATCTTGGTATTTAAATTTTCTGAGAGTTCTTCGAGAAAATCAGCGTTTAACATAGGTTAAATAATCAAAAGAATACGCGTGTCTATCGTCTTTGGAATGCGATTTAATATCAGTCAATTCCCATTGATTTTCGTCAATTTCGGGGAAAAAAGTGTCGGCTTCTGGAAAAGTGCCGTGTACGCGGGTTAGTTCCATATCTGTTGCGCTATTCATCGCCAATGTATAGATTTCACCTCCGCCTATAATGAAAATATTTTTATCCGCTGCGGCAAAATCAAGTGCGTCTTCCAAATTGTGCACAATATGTGCACCTTCCGGATGATAATCGGTCTGGCGGGTGATGACCACGTGGGTACGGTTGGGCAAAGGATTTGGCAACGATTCAAAGGTTTTACGGCCCATTATAATATGATGGCCGCTAGTTATCTTTTTAAAACGCTTAAAATCATCGGGCAGGTTCCAGGCGAGATCGCCATCTTTTCCCAGAGCGTTATTTTCCGCGATAGCGGCAATGATGGTAATCATAAAGTGAAAATTAGGAATTCAACGGCGGTTTCGGACTTATAAATGTGCCGTAATTTTTCTCTGGTAGTGGATTTTCACGTTCTACTTTATCTCTCAGCTCTGTAATACGTGCGTTCTGTCTCGTAACCAGTTTGTCTATTTGCTCATGCTCCCATTTTTTGTCCATAAAAGAATTAAGTACAAATACATTGAGAAAATGCACCAAAAAGATAAAAAACCAGATCAAGATAGCCCACACAAACCAATCAACATTAAAAGGTCTAAAATCTTTACCAAAATCCAGCACGAGATTAACAATGATGAGCAGCACTGCGCCGGCGAGAAAAATAATAAAATGGCGAAAAAGATTCTTTTTCTTTTTAACCCGGAGTTGGGCATATTCTATAAGCTCGCGCTGCTGATGATCTATTTTTGTTGATTCTTGCTTTTTTGAGAACATAAGAACTGGTAAATTGGTTGCTGTATCAAAGTTACATTAATTCGCCACTTTAGCCACCTATGATAAACTTAAAAAAAGAATTCCCGGTAATCGCTCAATACACGCATCTCAACACGGCAGGTTCTGGATTACTGTCAGAAACCTTGCTCGATTTTAGGCAATCCCATGATCTTGATTACCTAATTATGGGCAGCTTGTTAAAAAATAAACAAGACGCTTTTCTGACCAAAGTACGCGAGGGCGTGGGTACGTTTTTTAACTGTGCCGCTCAACGGGTCGCGCTGGTGCCCAACTTTTCATTTGGGTTTAATAGTTTGTTAGAAGGAATTCCATCCAACTCAAAAATATTGTTGCTGGAAGAGGATTATCCTTCAATCAACTGGGCGGTGACTTCGCGTGATTTTAATGTTATTTATGCAAAAATTGATCAGAATCTTGAAGACAATATCCTTGCTCAAGTAGAAAAGGAAAAACCCGATGTACTTGCCCTGAGTCTGGTACAATATATTAATGGAATTCAGATCGATTTTGAGTTTTTGAAGGAATTGAAAAGTAACCATCCAGACTTACTTATTGTGGTAGACGGCACTCAATATTGCGGTGTTGAAGCTTTTGATTTCGAAAATAGCGGCATAGATATTCTTGGCGCAAGTGCTTATAAATGGATGAACGCAGGTTACGGAAATGGATTTTTCCTCTTCAAGGAAGCCGTTCAGGAACGTATTTTTCCGAAGACAATTGGTTTTAACAGTATTCGTGGCAAATATAAAGAAGGACAATCTGCACTTATAGGAAAACTGGAACCCGGTCATCTGGATACATTGACCATGGGTAGTATTACCGCGGCCATTCAGCTTATTAATAAGATAGGAATTTCTACTATAAAAGAACAAATTGCCGCCTTAAAGAAACTGGCTTTTGAAGCTTTTGCGGAAAAAGGTCTGCTGAAAGATATAGTGATAAAGCGAAAAGCACATTCCTCCATTTTTAATATTAAAGGAGATGAAAAATTGTTCAATAAATTACGCGAGCAAGGTATTATTTGTTCGCAGCGAGGAGATGGTATACGCGTGAGTTTCCATTATTTTAATACAGAAGCCGATTTAAAAAAAATTTTAAAGGTAATTGCGCATTGAGAATAGGATATTACGGAAGATTATACTTGTAATAACTGAGAATATTATTTTCGGCAACGTTTTCGTATTCCGTATTTT
>JBBPYO010000213.1:0-12936 GCA_038199845.1 Flavobacteriales bacterium | reverse complement strand
GTGCGGAAAAAGCAGGTCTTCCTGATATAAATACACAATGTTGCGCTTCTCGGGCCGGGCGTCTGTAATGTTTACGCTTTTTAACGAAATGCTGCCGGCATCGGGTTTTACGAGTCCGGCGATAATTTTGAGCATCGTGGTTTTTCCGCAGCCGGATTTACCCAAAATGCTCAATGTTTTATGCGCGTCAAGGGAAAAATTAAGATCCTTGACGACATGCTCGTTGTTAAAACTTTTTATAATATGTTGTACCTCAAGAAACATTAAACTAGATTTTTAAATACGTAACGCTTGTTGAAATACAACAGCACCACGGGTGGAAAAATAAGCAGGCAGCAACTCAGCGCGCCATAATAATAATTGGCTTCTTTGATAAACAGAAATACTTTTATGGTGAGCGTTTGCACTTTTCCCACACCGATGATCGAAGTAAGACCGTACTCAAACCACGAGATTAAAAAGGTCTGGAAAAAGCAGATGAGCAGCATACTTTTGGCAAGCGGAAGCAAGACTTTAAAAAATGTCTGCCTAGAATTCCCGCCCAGCGTGGCGACCAGATCTTCATAACTTCTTATTTTTTTGTTCCAAAAGCTGCCAAAAAAGATCAATGCGTAAGGAAAAGCGACCAGAAACTGCGCTACGATCACACCGGTCACACTGCCGAACAAACCGATTTTCAGGAAGAAATAACTTAAGCAGGCACCAAAAACCACCGGAGCCAAAACATATGGAAAATAGGCGAAAAGCGTCAAAATCCGCTTATTCTTATGGTAAAACACCGCTCTGCTGATCAGAAATCCGCTAAACGTGGAAACAATTCCCACCGCTAGGGAAATAACTACGGAAATGATAAAACTCTGCAATAATCCCGCTTCCGAACCCAAAATCGTCACCCAATTTTTAAAACCAAAATAACCGGGCAGCACGTCTGGAAACCGCCAACTAGAAGACAGCGACAGCAAGATCATAAAGATAAACGGAAAGAGTATCAGCAGAACGATCAGTGTTAATAAATAAGGTTTCCAGCTAGATTTCATACGCGGTTTTTCGTTTTGGTAAAAACAATAAAATTGCGGTTATCGAGACGACAATCGTATAGATTACTGCTACCACATAGCCTTCAGATATTTTGCTGAGGTCAAACTGACGAGTTTCTCTAATGATCAATACCGAAAGCATTTGCGGCGACTCCTGACCCAGAATTAGAGGCACTTCGTAAGCACCGAGCAAAAAGATAAAATAGAGCGCGATGAGCACCCCCGTTTTCTTTAAAATAATGGGCAAAAACACGCGACGCGTTACTTGGTTGGCATTGGCGCCCAGCGATTGCGCGAGAATGGAAAGTTCTTCAATGCGTTCGTTTTTATAGACGTTGAGAAAAAGTAAGGTAAAAAACGGAATGAGCATCGTGATAAATGTGACTATTATTCCAAAAGCGAGCGAATCGTTCACTAAATCGGGAAATTGTGATGTTTTTTCGATCCAGCCCAATTGAAATGCGATCCGGGCAAAAAAGCCACCTTTGGAGAATAGCTGAACCATAAAAAAACCAGCCACCACACCCGGAATGGCAAGTGGCAAATACATCATAAAAGAAAGGAATTTTTTATCCAGCTCCCGACGGAACTTCAACGTCACCCAAAGCGCCCCACCAATGGAAAGTGCCAGCGAAACCAAAGCAATCACCGCGCTATAACCAAAGGATTTTAGGAATTCCCCAGATATAAAAACCTGTTCCCAAAAACGCGTGGTAAAACCGTCATTCAAGATACCAAGCACGCCAAAACTATAACCCAGCGCATATAAAAATGCGGCAAAAAACGGCACCACGCCGATCAGCACAAAAAAAACAATCCCAAGTATGGAGCCTTTATTTTTCAATCACCAGGGTTCTAAAATCTTCGTAAAGACGTATCATATATTCCGGTGCGGGCTCCTCGATCGCGTAGTCTTTTAAATCATCCATTTCCAGACCATACTGGCGGTGCGGTGCGTTTTTAAACTTTGAAGCCCATTCTTGCGGCAGACGGTTTATTTCCAGAATGGTATTGGAATCCATGCCGTTTGCGTGTGATTTTTCAAACTGCGCGGCAGGCGAAATTAAAAAATCGATTACCTGCATCGCTCCCGCTTTTTGTGGCGCATTGTTCAGAATGCCCATATAATTAGTATTTTTTATAGTGCCATTTTTCCACGCATAAGAGCGAACGGTCTTGGGATATAGTCCGCTTACCACTTTTTCCTCAACACCGCCCTCGCTAAAACCAAAACCCAGATAAAGTTCTCCGTTCGCGAAAAGCTGGCTCATTTTGGTCTGTTCTTTGGGAAAGGTTTCTCCTTCTTTCCAGAAATATTTTTTGTTGTGATTGATATATTCCCACAATAGCTTGGAAAGTCTGTCGTATTTCTCTTCGGAAAATTCGCCGTTCAGGCTGTTGGGACTTCCACCCAGTTCAGCAAGAAAACTTTTGAGTTGGGTCATGCCCGAAAAATCATTACTTATCGTAAATGTACCGGGATATTTTTTGACGTAAGTTTCCAGTTGGTCAAGATTGCGCGGCGGATTGACCACCTTTACCGAATCGTAAACCATTGCTGCTTGCCCAATGCTCCACGGACATTCCATTCCCGCAATGGGCTGTTGAAAATCGGTATTGATGTAGCGGTTATCCAGATCAATATATTTGATATTTGGTAATTGCTCAATAAAAGGCCCCCAGAGTCCGTCGATCTTGCGCAATTGGTAGGACGTTTCCCCGTTGATCCAAACGATATCCACTTGTCCGCTGGCAATACCGGCCTCTTTTTCGCCCATCGCCAGTTGGACGATTTCGGGCCCCTGGCCACCGCTTATTTTAAGGTTTATATCATACTCTTCCCTGAGCTGTGGAACGACGTAATTGTTCATGTACTCATTGATCACCGGACTGCCCTGCCACATCATCATATTTACAGTAGTCCCTTTAGCTTTCGCCGAAATATCCTCCCAAGAAGCCGTTTTTAGCCCAGAATCGTCCGTTTTTTGTTCAGAATTGCAGCTAATTAGCGTGAGCAAAAGGATTGGGATCAAACTAAAGGTTTTAAGTATTTTTTTTGTGTCCATATATAATTTTTTCATTTCCGCGAAGGCGGAAATCTTTTCTCTTAATTCAACTTGTCGGTCGGCAGGACGTTCAGACCTGACAGGTTTCAAAAACCTGTCAGGTCTTTCCAATCCATTAAGACCTACAAGGATCGCTCGTTCCTCGCTCATACTTTGCAGATCAGTAAAACGCCAGCTTGGAGTTCCCCCTTCGGGGGCTAGGGAGATTCCCACCAACCGGTACTATTAATATCATCCCCACCCATACGCTTCACGGTTTCCTGATAATTTGCACTATTGGTCGCCTGTTCAGATTCTGGGTATAAATAACGTACCGGATAACGGCCGTCATTCAAATTATCCGGGCCTGGTTTTAACGAGGGAATCCCCGTGCGGCGAATGTTGAACCAGGCTTCATGGCCGTTAGTGATCAGGCTGAGCCATTTTTGGGTCAGTATTTTTACCAGATCACTTTCTTGATCTCCGGTAAGCGCAACCGCTTTTTGATCAAAATAATCGGTGGGGACTTCAGCGCCATAATAGTTGAAATTGGCCGTGATTCCGTTTTGATAATAGGTTTGGGCATCGCCCGAAATAAAACCACGTGCGGCCGCTTCGGCAAGCGCGAACTGCACTTCGGCATATTGCATATACTGTGCGTTTACGCCGTCAGGCTCATCGCGATAGATTGCTCCAAAGAGCGAAATATCGTTTAAATTGATCTTGTTTTCGCTAATGGTTTCCCTATTTTGCCCGTTTAATAAACCTTTAAATTCTGGTTTTCCACCGGTCACGCTCAATTGCGTGGGTTTGTAAAGGATATTGATACGCGGATCGTTCCATAGCTTTAAAACGGAATCCACGGTTTTTGTCATTCGGTGTTCGCCGTAAGCACCGAGTGCAGCGGTAAAAAAGGGAAACTGGTTAGGTGCTGAACTTAAATAGGGGACCACCGCATTCTGATCATTGGATTCAATCAACATGCCCGAATCTGCCAAAGTTTGCATTTCTGAAAAATCGGTAAGGCGTTTACTGATGCGCAATAAATAGCGCAACCGCAACGAATTGGAAAAGCGCACCCACTTGCCCAGGTCATTGCCGAACATCACATCGCCCTGAATACTTGTATTTGTCTTTAGAAGTGTTTCCGAAGAACGTTTCAAAACCGCCAAAATTCCGGTTTCCGGATCAGTGTAAATGCTCTCTTGCGTGTCATATTTTGGTGTAAATCGGTCATCACGTGCCAGTAACGCTTCCGTGTAGGGAACATCGCCCCACATATCGGTCAATTGCGAAAACAGGAAACTTTTCATGATATCGCCCACAGCGCCGTACGCTTCATTATAGCCCGGCAGATTTTCCATGGATTTAAGATCGGTCAGCAAACCAAAAATCAGGTCCCAATATTCACTGTTGGATCCCAATTCATAGCGATCTATACGCTCAAACTCCACACTTGCAGAAAATTGGGCCAGGTAATCACTCTGAAGAAATCCCTGCTCAAAAGTGGCCTGGTCTGCTTCTACCGAAAGCACATTGGTTAATAGATATTGTGGGTCCACCTGCTGCGGCGAATTTGGGTTTTCGTTGAGGTCTTTAAAATCAGCGGTGCAACTCACGCCAATAAAGCAAACCAGACCGATTAATACTAGATATATATTTCTCATTTTCTTTTTAAAATTGGGTTTTTAGGCTAAAGCCAAAATTGCGCGTGGAAGGATATGAAAAATCCTCGACACCGTAAACGATATTGCGTTCCTGAACGGCATTGAGTTCGGGATCGAAGTGGGGATTTTCGGTAAAAAGGAGCAGATTACTGCCCACAATCCCCATTTTAATTTCAGTAAAACCTATGGAGCTGGTCAATTCATCAGGGAACGTGTAATAAATGCTCACTTGCCGCAATTTGAGATAGGAAGCATCATAAAGAGCGCTTTCCTCATTGCCACGGTCATAAAAATTGTTGTAATAGGAACTTGCACTTACCGAAACATCATTGGGCACATAATTGGGGTTTTCTGATGTCCCGGAATTCCGCACGCCATCGCCCACAATTCCGTTTTTACGTCCCACTAAAGTTTCCCTTAAAACCCCCGAAGTGCTTCCCAGCGCCTTGATTCTGGAAACGATCGTTCCGCCCTGTCGCCAGTCCCACAACATGGTAAAACCGATATTTTTATAGCTGAAATTATTGTTGAAACCCAAGCTAAAATCGGGATTGTAATTGCCCAATTTGCGCAGCGTATTGTCCTGTACCGGAAAACCATTTGCGTAAAGCGTCTCTCCATCCACTTTTACAAATCCGGTGCCGTACATATCGCCCACGCGGCCATTTTCCCGAGCGATATAAAACACAGCGTTGGAGCCACCGCTGAATATATTGGCAGATCCGGTCACAAACTGGTCAACACCTTGGGGAAGTTCGGTCACCACACTGCGGAAGCTGCTAAAATTCACCGAAGACTTCCATTCAAAATCACCACCTTTTATAATATCGCCGCTCAATTGAAGCTCAACACCGCGGGTACGTACTTTACCGCCGTTCACATTGTAGTTTTGAAAACCGCTGGCTGAAGAAATGGGCCGCGAGATGATTTGGTCTTTACTTATGTTTTGATATGCCGAAGCATCAAGTTGTAACCTGCCTTTTAAAAACCAGGCCTCAAGGCCAATTTCATACGCATCCAGGCGTTCCGGTTTGAGATTGGCGTTTTTTAGCACCGTTTCATTCGTAACCCTAAAACTGGGGCCATAATTTTGATTGAACTGAAAGTTTTGCGTGTTTTGATAAGGATCGGTATCGTTGCCCACACTCGCAGCGCTCAATCTGAGTTTTAAGAAAGAGATCGCTTCGGGCATTTCAAACATATTGGAAGCCACATAACTCAGACCGGCCGAGTAATAACCGAAGGAATTGTTGCCATCGGGTAATGTGCTGCTCCAGTCATTACGATAAGTAGCATCCAGATAAACCTGGTTTTTATAGGCAATATTGCCAAAAGCATATACACTGTTTATCCGCTTTTCAAAAATCTGACTGTTCCCTTTTAGCGGCGTTCTGGAATTGGCAAGGCTATAGATTTCGGGAAGTGCCAGTTGGGTAGCTTCTGCATAGGCATAGTTGATGTTCTGATCAAAACGGTTTCCACCGGCAGAAACCGAATAGTCAAAGTCGTCATTGATTTCATCTTTATAAGTAAGGAGTACGTCATTGTTGAGTTCACGGTACTTTACATAATCTTCCCTATAACTTCCCTCCGGATTTTTATTGGTGCTTTTAGCCCTGCGGAAAGTCCGGTTGTCCTGATAAAAATCGAGTCCGCCGCGTACTGTTAACTTCAGCTTTTCAGAGATCTCATAGGTAGCGGAAACATTGCCCAAAACCCTATTTTTATTGAAATTATTGGTGTTTTCATATAAAGTAAGATATGGATTGGTCAACCAGAGGTAATTGATATCATAATGTTGTTTTCCCACTTGTCCAGCCTGCCAGTAATCACGCATCGAGGCGATATTGGCCTGACGCCCCGTCCAGTTAAAACCGTACAATACGTTTTCATAACCGTAGCCCAAGTTTGGACGGTTTCCGCTACGCGTATTGATATAATTCACAAACGTGGAAACGCGAAATTTATCACTCAGATCCTGATCCAGACTTAAGGCGAGTCCGTCGCGTTTAAAATCGGTATTGGGCACGATGCCTTCATTGCGTAGACTGGTATATGAGAGCCGGCTGCTTCCATTTTCGCCTGCGGAAGAAATTGCCACGTTGTTTTGATAAGTAACGCCGGTATCAAAGAAATCGCGGACGTTGTCTGGTCGCGAAACCCAGGGCGTTGGCGTGATTTCGGTAAAAGAGCCATCGGGAAACGTCCTGGAGATCACGTCGCCGCCACGCATGGGATTACCGTTTATATCGGTTGACGGGCTATCGAACTGTGCGATCAATTGTCCTTGATCCAATCTTGGGCCATAACTGCTGATGCCGCCGTCGTTAATACCGGCGCCAATCCCGTTTTGAAAAGCATATTCTCCATTGGAACCGCCACCATAATCATTTTGATAATCGGGCAGGGTCAGCAGGGTTTCAATGGTCAATGTGCTGCTTGTGCTTACGCCAAAACCGGGCTGACGGCGTCCTCTTTTGGTCGTGATCAGCACCACACCGTTTGCCGCGCGAGATCCATATAATGCGGCGGAACCGGCACCTTTCAATATAGAAATGGAAGCAATATCATCAGGGCTTATATCTGCCCCGCCATTGCCGTAATCCACTTCCTGCAATGCTCCATCGTTTACCAGATCACTGGTAATCTGCTCGTTGCTAATGGGAACGCCATCCACCACAAAAAGTGGCTGATTGGTTCCGCTCAGCGAGTTTTCACCACGTATCACAATCCGTGAAGAAGATCCCACGCCCGACGAACCGTTGGTAATCTGCACCCCGGCCACTTGACCGGCAAGGCTGTTAACGAGGTTCGTCATCGGCACTTCGGTAAGTTCTTCACCGCCCACGATCGAAACGGACGAAGCAAGCGCCTGCCGTTCGCGCTCTATTCCCAGCGCGGTAACGATCACCACATCCAGTTCTTCGGAAGAAGTGTTCATGATGACCTGTGCGGGCAGGTTGCCGTTGCTTACCGGTATGTTGAGCGTTGCAAGACCTACTGAAGAAATACGGATCTTAAAAGTGGTGGCAGCCGTGCTCAGCACGAACCTTCCATTTTCCGAAGTGGTCGTATAATTCTGGGTCCCTACTTCATTTACCGTCGCATAAGGTACGGGCGCGCCGGTATCGTCGAGCACTTGGGTGGTATAGGATTGGGTTTGGCCAATTGCAGAAATAAAAATTAGCTGCAAAAAGACGAGTAATACTATTCTCATAGAATTTTCAATAAAGGTTCACGGAAATAAAAATGGATTCAAATGCACCAGTTTTCCGCAAAGAGGAAATCGTGGTGGGGAAAAACGGAGGGAATGCCTAACAAATTGTTTAAACCTGCTTAGATGCTTTTCGCATATAGGCTGACTTCGTTGATTTTCATCTCGATTTCTATCGGTAGAAGATCAACTCAGAAAAATTTTAAACACGTGTTAAGCTACAAATTTGTAGGGAGGTGCACGCAATGCGCGAATGATACGGCATTTCTGTGAAGGTATTATGAATGACAATTGATCACGGATCATCCGTTTTAGGGCGATCAGGTCTTCTATAAAAAGGCTAATTACGCTTTTTGGATTTATTTTCGCGAAGGCGAAAACGTCTTCGGCCGTATCAAGATCGTTGAGCAGTTCTAGAAAGAAAACCGATCTTTTATGAGTTTGGGCATCTGCAACAATCTCATTAAAGAGGTTTTCTTGTTGCCAGGGAAATGCCTCAAAAACAGCTGCATTAAAATGGGATTTATGAACTCCTATAAGATAAGCACCACCATCTTCGGAAGGGCCAATTACAAGCTCATTTTTCTCCAGTTTTTGAAGGGCCGTTTTAATATGTTTAGCAGTAAGGTCCGGACTGTCGTTCCCAATGGAGATTACTTTTTCATAACCTTGGGCAAATAAATCGGTAAAGGCCTGAGTGAAACGTGAGGCAAAATCGTGTCCCTGTTGTTTGCTTTCGTCAAACCAGATCACATCTGTTCCAACGGTTGAAACCAACTGGGAGGTTTTATTGATGAGCAAGTCAAAAAATTGACCAGTAGCTCGATTTTGCGGCCCAAACAGTGGTTTTCGCTTCGCTTCCTCATTCGCGGAAAGCGAAAAAACTAAAAGGGCAGTAGTGGAAGTTGGGCTTTTGATGCTTTAAAATTTGTTAAAAACGATCCTATATAGAAAACTACTTGCAATGTAACGAAGATAATGGAATCTTAGCGGTATATATAATTACGAATAAATATTTCTTCCTGTTTTCTTAAGTTTATACGAAAAAAATGATTCCATGGTTTTAAAGCTTTAAAATTAGCTGCTTTTTATATTTAATTGGATTGATGGCAGATGAGAATCGGTCTTTTTTGATATATATGGTCAAACATTATTTTAAATAAACTTTTTGATATAATTGCAATATGATAAATTAAAGCAGTAGAAATCCCCTATTGATTCGCCAGAAAAACTTTAAAGTATTCTCAAACAATCAACTGTTTTGCCAACACCGCAAATTCTCAAAAATTAACATAATTTTTGAGGTGCATGTTGTTCCTTCCGATAGTTTTACAGCGATGAACATAAACAGGCAATTTCTCAGGCAATGGGGCAGTGTATTTTTTATACTGTTGCTGCTTGCTTTTAAATGTGCCGATCTACATCAGTTCACCCACGACAGTAATAAAGCCAAAGATAGTTGTACTATTTGTCAGCTAGCGCATGCGCAATCGCACACAGATACGTATGTGCCAGCAGAAAATCTAGCCTACAAAAGCACTGTTTTCATCGTGCCTTCTTCCGTTCGGATTGCCGTGGTTTATCACAATTCCTTTAGTCCCGTACCTCTTTTCGGGATATTTCTCAATAAAGCGCCGCCATTGGCGTAGTAGGAGCAAACCGCTTCGGAATCCCTTTGCGGGATAACTCTTTCAATTTTTATTTTTTAGAATAATCAGTTATTTAAAGACTTAGGTGTTCTTATAATGTGATTATCTGTATTCAAACCTCATTTATCGATGAACTATTTAAAGTTTTTCGCTCTCCTATTCCTTTGTTGGACGGGACAAGCGCAACAATGCGATTATACCCTATCGGGAAAAGTCGTAGATTTTCATGACGGCAGCATTCTTATAGGCGCGGTTTTAAGTGTAGAAAGTCAGCAAGTTTATGCCGAAACAGATCTTGACGGCAACTATTTCCTGCAAGGACTTTGTGCGGGCAAAATCGAAATTACAGTTACCCATCCCGAATGTAATGTAAAGACCTTTACTATTGAAATTAGTAAGGATTTGAACCGTGATTTTAAGTTGGAACACCACACTGAAGAATTAAATCAAGTCACTGTAAAAGGTGAAAAGTACCGTGCCGAAACCACTTCCGGCGCCGAAGAATCCCTAAAAACCGAAACTCTAGAAAATTTTAGTGGAGGTAGTCTGGGTGATGCTCTAAAAGAAGTGAGTGGCGTTTCGTCTTTAAATACGGGAAGCACCGTGGTGAAACCGATTATTCAGGGCTTACACAGCAGCCGTGTGCTGATCATCAATAACGGTACGCGTATGGCAGATCAAGAATGGGGTGTGGAGCACGCGCCTAATTTAGATATTAATACTGCAGCAAACGTGACTGTTGTAAAAGGTGCCGGGGCGCTGCGGTATGGCGGCGATGCCGTAGGTGGTGTGATTATTACAGATCCTGCAATGGCGCCGGTTAAGGATACGCTTTTTGGTAGGACTATTTTTGGAGTGATGAGCAATGGCAGAGGTACTTCAACAACCTCAAGTCTTACCAAAGCGTACAAATCAGGCTTTCATTTTACCGGTCAGGGGACTTTGAAATATTTTGGCGACCGTGAAGCACCAGATTATGTGCTTTCCAATACGGGAAACCGCGAGCAGGACTTTTCGGTGAGCATGGGATTGAACAAATTTACTTACGGTTTTGAGGCTTATTATAGCTATTATCACGCAAATATTGGCATTTTACGAGCGTCGCATATAGGTAGCGTTGGCGATCTGGTTTCGGCAATTAATGCAACTAGGCCAAATTATGTTATGCCATTTACTTCTACTATTGAGCCGCCGCGACAAGATGTGAGCCATCAACTTGCTAAGATCAATGTGTTTAAGCGTTTTGAAAACGCCGGAAAACTGGATTTGACCTATAGCTTTCAGCTGAACAATAGACAGGAATATGATATACGTCGTGGTGACGATAGGGATAAACCTTCACTTGACCTTGAGCTAACCACGCACACAATAAATGGAAATTTTGAATGGAACTCCAGTCCAGATTTTACGGCCAACTTTGGCGCAGAAGGGATGTATCAGGTTAATTTTCCTGATCCAGATACTGGCGTTCGCCGTTTGATCCCTGATTATACCATGTACACTGCGGCAGGTTATGCAACGGTAGATTATAATCTATCTGAAAACCTGGTGTTTGATGCAGGCGTGCGTTATGATTATATAAATGTGGATGCCAAGAAATACTATCAAACATCCCGTTGGGAAGAACGCGGTTATGATGTTGATTTTGGAAATATCGTGCGGCAGCGGTTGGACAATCAACTGTATACAACTCCAGAATTTCAGTATAACAACCTTTCGGCGACTTTAGGTGCAAAATATACTTTTAGTGATTACCTCACGGGGCGTCTCAATTTAAGTTCCGCATCGCGCGCACCTAATCCGGCGGAATTGTTCAGCGATGGCCTTCACCATTCCGCAGCAGTTATAGAACTGGGAGACTTGCGGCTTGACAAGGAACAATCGTACAAGGCCAGTGTTTCGCTTGATGGTTCGGTGGGTAATTTCAGATTTGGGCTAAATCCATTTTATAACAAAATCGATGCTTTTATAATCTTGGAACCTGATGCCATTGAGCAGACTACCCGCGGCGCTTTTCCCGTGTATGAATACAGGCAGGTAAACGCCCGTTTATATGGAATCGATGTGAATGCCAAATATAAATTTGACGAACATTTTGACCTTGACGGAGACTTCTCTTATGTCAACGGCCAGGATTTGACTAGAAACCGTGCGCTCATTGATATGCCCGCACCAAACTGGACCAATACGCTTACCTACACAAACGCAAAGCTAAATAACTTGACCTTAGGCATTCGCAGTCAGTCGGTTTTTAAACAGAATCGTTACCCAGATAATGATTTTACGGTACCGGTACTTCAAGACAATGGCGAGACCATTAACCAGACCGTACAAATTAGCCGGCCACCTGCGGGTTATAATCTATTTCATTTTACCTCCAGCATTGATTTTAGAGTGGCACAGCACTCAAATCTTACGCTTGGTCTTTATGTAGATAATATTCTGGATACCGCTTTTAGAGAATACCTCAATCGCCAGCGATATTACGTAGATGATCTGGGTCGAAATTTTAGAATACAACTCAAATTCAATTATTAATTATTTAAATTTTAAATTATGAAAACGATCAAATTAATGAGTTTCTTGGCCCTTTCAGCAACAATTTTCACGGGCTGTTCAGACGATGATGATAGCATTCCAGAACAAGTAAATCAGGAAGAAGTGGTCACCACGATGAACGTTACCTTGACCGGCCCGAGCGGAAATGTGGTTACGTTAAAGTCGTATGATTCTGATGGCGATGGACCTAAAGCTCCAGATATTACAGTGAGCGGTCCATTAGCTGCAAATACTATTTATAGCGGTGAGGTAGAGTTGCTGAATGAAACGGAAACCCCGGTGGAAAATACCACTTTGGAAATCATGGAGGAAAACGATGAGCACCAGTTTTTCTTTTCTAATTCTGACGCGCTAGAAGTCTCTTTTGCTTATGCTGATACCGAGAATGATTATGATGATGACACGACCAATGATGATGGTGATGCTGACCCGGTAGGGATTCTGTTTACGCTTTCAACCGTAGATGTAAGTTCTGGTACAGTTTCTATCGTATTGATTCACCAACCAGAAAAAGATGCATCTGGAGTTGCGCAAGGTGATATCACGAATGCTGGAGGTGAAGAAGATTTTGTTGCAACATTCCCCATAACCATTCAATAAATAGCCAAAACAGGTCTATTATTAGACAAAGAATCCCCTAAAATCGACGATTTTAGGGGATTCTTTAGTGTTTTTTTATCCATCTTTCCTTAAAGGGCGAATGTAAGGTCATCTCAACAGAGGCGCTTTTTTCAAGCGGCGACGAGAGATCACGTCCTGCTTGAT
>JBBPYO010000212.1:0-4748 GCA_038199845.1 Flavobacteriales bacterium | reverse complement strand
TAAACAACTTTTATTCATACTATTTGACTGAAAGATTAATTATTTAAAGATAGAAACCGAAAGTACGATTAATTTGAAAATCGATTTACATCTATTGAAAATTATTGAACATTTAAATTTATCTCATAAGAATTAAAAAACAGATCATAGATTTAATTTCGATCCATAAAACAATATTGCACTTCATTTATAGCGTCCAGTACCATCTGCAACAATATGCATAATTTAGTCTTAAAATTCTTATTGGCTTCCGATGTTTTATTTGGTTGATAACTGAAAAACTCAACTTTCTATGTTAGCTTTTTTGGCAATTTTACCAACTGAATAATTATTTAGCGAGACTAACTCCGATTTTTAATAACTCATTTTTATAAAATTGTAAGTTGTCGTTCCAAACTGAATTGTTTGAAATACTCCAGTGATATAATTCCTCTTTAAAACTTGTTAAACCTGCTGGAATATAGGATGTCCGTTCACATTAAATTCAAAAGATTTTGATTACGTCTCTTTACAAACTGCTTAATAACAGTTTATTACATAGTATTTGGCAATGCCAAAATTTACAAATCATTGGAAACCAAAAAAAATCAATTTAAATAAGTTCTTATCGCACACGCACTCATTTTCATTTCAACAGGGGTTTTTAATTATTTTTTTTCTTATAGCGTAGGCTCCCATCCTTTTTCATATTCTCGTCCCCATAATTTCATTGCATCTCGATCATAAATTTTACCAGTTTTTTCATCGATATCAAAACCTTTACCGGTGCGATAGGCCATATTGGTATAATGTACCATTGCCATGCTTATAGCAGCGTCATCAATGGGGGCCTTTAGTCTTTCTGTACCTCTTATGGTATTGAAAAAATTGACCACGTGCGCCGTTGACGTATCGCCACCGCCGCCTAGAGCCGTTCCGGCTTCATTGCTTCCTGCTTTTACCTCTTTGACAATCTTGCCGCTTAGGTCTGTATGCTCATAACGGCCGCGATCTACAAAGACGGTACCTTCACTGCCATAAATAATTGTACCGCGCCCAGCGCCATAGGTGTCATAACCGTTTCTGCTTTTGCCGTCCCATTGTATAATTTTATCATCGGCAAAATTGAATGTGGATTCCATACTGTCATACATTTCCCACCCATCTTTTTCAAACTGCCTTTTGCCCGATTCCACATGTGCATGATTGGGATAATCTACTTGCAGTGCCCAACGTGCGACATCTAGTTCGTGTGTGGCATTATTACCCGCTTCCGCAGTTCCGAAATCCCAACCATACCAGTGCCAATTATAATCCCAGGTGTTATCTGTATATTCCCTGCGCGGTGCTGGCCCTTGAAAAAGATCCCAGTCCAATCCTTGTGGTGGTGCTGCTTTTTTCTGAATGGGCACTTCTCCTCTTGAATTCACGTAAAATGCCAGTGCCTTATAAGGTTTGCCGATTGCACCTTCGTGAATCGCCTTGATTATCTCAATAGTATGGTCTGAAGAACGCTGCTGGTTGCCCATTTGTACGACCTTATCATATTTTTTGGCCGCGGCAACGAGCATTTCGTTTTCCTCCATATTATGGCTGCACGGTTTCTCTACATATACATGTTTACCACCTTTGAGCGCCATAATGGAACCCGGGGTGTGCCAATGGTCTGGCGTGGAATTGAACACTATATCCACATCCTTATCATCAATCACCTTTCTGATATCGTTTTCCAGTTTAGGGGAATAATCAATGTGCTTCTTAAAATTATTAAGGGCATTTGTACGTTGGCTTTCCATAACGTCGCAGAGATATGTGAGCTGTACATTGCTTTCTTTTCTACTTATGGCATCTACGTAGGCACCATATCTTCGCCCCAGGCCAGCGATGGCCACATTGAGCCTATCGTTTGACCCTATGATGCGGCGATAACTGCTCGCCGGCATGCCCATTGCTGAACTTGCCATTGCTATACCCGCACTACCCAATGTTGCTTTTCTTATAAATCCTCTTCGTGTGGTCATATTCTTAGTTTAAAGGTTTAATCTTAATATTTTTAAAGGAAACAAAATTGCCATGATCCTGAAGCAGAATATTCCCTTGCTTAAATTCGCCAAAGTTAGGCCAGTCCTTGTATTTGCTCTCCTTTACAAGCTGAAGAAACTCTGGACTAAAACGGTCATACTCCAACACTTTCATGCCATTGATCCAGTGCTCTATATGACCCTCTTTTGAAACAATAGAAGCAGTGTTCCAATCTCCAATAGGATTGACCGGCTTGTCGGGATCGGCTTTTATTAAGTCGTACAAAGAAGCCATAGTGCGACTTCCTTCCTGTGCACCCAGTTTTGCATCGGGATGGCGCTGGTCATCCAGAATCTGGTATTCCAGCCCTATGGAAGAGCCTTTTCCCTTATTTAAATCTGTATCTACATAGTATTTTATACCACTATTCGCACCTTCCGTGATCCTAAAATCAACTTTAAGTTCAAAATCACCGTATTTTTTACGGGTCACAATATCGCCACCTGCCGCAGATTCCGCACCGCCACTTGGTAGGACACTCAAAACTCCATCCTTTATCTCCCAGCCGCTTTCTGGAAATTCGTCCAATTTACCACCCCGCCATCCTTCGGTGGTTTTACCGTCCCAAAGCAGTTTCCAGCCATCTTTTTTTTCATCTATGCTAAGCTGATTATTGGTCATAATGGGCGATAATGGGCTCTTCTGAGAGTATTTTGAAAGATCATCGGTTAGAATCTTAATATTTTTCCACATTACTTTTTTCCCGGCATCATTAGTATTATCCCCGATACTATGCACCTGCAGGGCAATAAATCCGCTTGCATCTTTATCATCAATTAAATAGGCCGCGGGAACATCGTTGATCCAGGTCTTAATGGTATCTCCAATGGCTTCTATACGGTATTTATTCCAATCGTTTTGTTTGAAGGCTTTTTGGGCATCCGGATTTTCTTCCAACGTGTTAAGCCACCCGCGTCTACCTTCGTCATAAATACCTGCGCTCCATGCCCGGTCTGAAGGGTCAATTTCGATCTGGTACCCATGTACGCGACCATCTTGGTACTGTGGAATACTATTGCTCCTGATCTGTATGCCAGAATTCATGGTGGAGTCCACTTTATACTCCACTTCCATGATAAAATCACCGTACATTTTATCAGTAGTCAAGAAAGAATTGGGCGTGTTCGGTACCGTTGTTCCCACGATCATATTGTCTTTGACCTCATAATCCGCATCTCCGCCTTTTTGTGTAAAGCCGTCCAGGTTTTTTCCATTGAAGAGATTGACCCACGGAATGCCATCTTTGGGCTGTGCATTGCAACTACTGAGCGAAACTAAGAGCGAAAGTATCATTAGGTAACCGATACCCGATTTAAATCTTGTTTTCATGTTTTATCGTTTGAATTATAGCTTATTCTGATTTTTATTCTGAAATTGTTCACTATGTTTAACTAAAACCTTTAAACTTATAAAATAGTCAGGGAAATCACTCCCAAAACTCCCTATTATCTTTAAAATCGATCAATTAATGCCCAATAAATTTTTACAACTTGTATTTCTTGGTTGTTCTTTGTGACGATCAACATCAGATTATCATGATTTAAATCTAACAAAGCTCTTTACTATCTCCACCCAAAGACTCACCGCGTCCATAAGAATAATCTACAATAAATTTATCCTTGTCGTAGCTAGCGAGAAAAGTACCAAAATTATCATTGTTGCGGGGAGTTTTGATTTCCGAAGTATAAAGGTTGCCGGCAATGATCATGTTCAAATTTCCGTCGCTGTTAAAATTATCAATGGCAATATCGTTTACTGAAGATAAATGGGCAATGAAAGTTTCACCGCCGTAGTATGCACAGCTGAAGTTTTCGAAACATTCCTAATATGATTTTTAAATCCCTTCTAAATAATTCAACGCGGATTTTCATTAAAAGAGCTCTATTCAGCATTATTATCTCATTCCTACTAATAAACTTAATCTGACTGAAAAATGAACGGTTACACAGGAAAAATAAGACTTCTTATTAAATCTATTCTTAAAATTTCATGATTTTTGGTTATTTTAATTCCTGATTATAATAGGTTCAAAATTAAAAAACATGAGAGCAATCAAAATAATCCAATTTATGCATTAAAAGAAAACTTCCATTTCGATTTTCTACATCATTTAGTACTTAATTTTTGTTAGTATATTTGCACGCTTATTGCAGATTTACACTATTGTTCTCGAGTCATAATAAAAATTTCTAGTTCAAAAATGCAGATATTCCTCAATTCTGCTGAAATTAAAACCCCAAAATCTCTGTTTTTGAGTATTACAACATCCAACAAATGATTAAAAAAATACACCTAAAAGACTATTCTCGTTTTTTAATAGCTTTCTTGCTCGTTTCTTGCGCAACCTATAAACCCCAGCTCAAAAAGGGGGAACAACCCATTATAAAAACGGTTCAGAAAACACCGAGCCATACTTTTTTTATTGCTGGGGGCACGGGCAATCTGAAGAATCCCAGCCTAAATGATGAGACTTTAAAATTATTAAGAACAACCCTTGATAATGCGCCAGCGGAAAGCACCATGCTATTTACAGGGGATTATATAAGTCCGCAAAAAGATAATTGGGAAAAGGATTCCGCACTCGTTGATCTCCAACTGCAACTTGTGAAAAATTTTAAGGGACACACGTATTTTATTCCCGGTATTAACGAATGGAAGAGCAAAAATGCTAAAAAAATTGAAAAAGT
>JBBPYO010000211.1:0-2935 GCA_038199845.1 Flavobacteriales bacterium | reverse complement strand
GATCAAAAAGCTACTACGTCTTCCTTTTTTGATCAGACCGGAAACATCCGTCTGGAAGCCAATATTGAGTATCGTTTTCCCATTTTTGGAATTGTAAAAGGGGCTTTTTTCGGCGATGCCGGAAACGTTTGGAATACCAAAGAAAATAGTATTCCAGATGGTAAATTCACTAGTGATTTTATCAATCAACTGGGAATAGGCGTAGGCGCGGGCATACGCGTGGACATCCAAAGTTTTGTCATCCGTTTTGACCTCGCCGCTCCTGTACACGATCCTAGATTAGATGCGGGCCAGCGTTGGGATTTGAATCTGGACGAACCGGTGTTTAATTTCGCAATAGGCTATCCATTTTAATATGGTTTTCACCCGTTATTCTATGGAATATGGTCATTTATTTCCTTTTGAGGAAAAGCAGTTTTCAAAAAATTTCATAGGAATTTTGAAAAATCAGTGCCCTATATAACAGCATGCGGAAATATCGCATTCCCATTTACTTTTTTCCGAAGATAGTGTTCTTCCAACTAAGAATCTGTGATTTAAAGTTCGTCGTGTATGATCTTAAGAAAACATTCCTTTATTTGATCTTGGGTATTACAAGTAAAATTTGGAACAGTATGAAGATTCCGCTTAGAAAAATAAGGTAGTCGGATATGTTCTCTTTATATTTTTATGGGAATCTATAATCGTTGTCATGAAGCGTTCCAAAAAAGTCCAACTGAATTTCCTCAAAATCCAGCATTCCGTGAATAAAGAGGGTTACAAGTTCTATTCACAGATAATTAATGGCCTAAAATGCTTAAAAACGGGCTAAAACAACCAAAAACAGCATAAAATACCTATTATTTATTCATAGAGATTGAAGTATCGGTAGATTCCGCAGCCGTTTTATCTGTTTGTTGTTCCGCTTTTATTGAGGAAAGCGTAAGACGAATGTCTGAAGTTGGAGTAGCGCTATGAAAAGTATTATTTTCCGAGGATAAAGAATCTAAATGTAATGTTTTACAATCACCACATTTTACATTCAAGTCGTAAGTGTACGCGTATGTATTTGAAGCAAATGGAGTCTCGCTCTCTTTAGCTTTCTCATCTAAAATCACAGGATACCATTTTGAAGCCGTTCCAGCTTCGAAGGATTGACTGCTATTAATTACATCTTTACCAGAAAAATTTTTAAAACTTCCTTCAACAGTGATTTTTACCGTATCCTGTGGAGTAAGTGCACGGTCAATCCATATCGTATGCACCTTGCATGACTCGCACAGTTTACCATTTTTACTGGAAGCAATGGGATCGCCGTTTAAATAAACCTGATCAAGATCAAAATCCTCATGTAACATGAAAGCCATTTTGGGGCTATCTACAGTTATATTAGTGAGTTCGTAGTTTGCGGAAAGTGTTTTTTTCTTTAATTGAACATTCACGTCACCCATTAAGTGGGTAGTTTCTTGTGCGTTGCAAAAACTAAAGGAAGCAATAACTAAAGTAATAAAGACTAATTTGGGGCTCATAATTTGTATTATGAAGCAAAAGTAAATAACTGAAAGCAAGTAAATTAGGCAACAAAGCTTTTTAAGCTATAAGTGTAAGAAAAATCGCCAAAAGGCAATATTAAAGTCTCCTTTAACAGCTTTCCTTATTTATCTTTTTCAAAGATTGAACTCTCATAAGCACCCATGTCGGGATTTATTGTGCGTGGAAAGCCTAATATATCAAGTGGAATTTCGGTGGCGGTTGAGGGAAGCGCACTTCCATTAGCTGCAGAATCTTCACCGATGCGTAAATCATTATTTTCAGGATTTTTAAAATTCGGTTCTTTACTTAATAGAACCTCCGAGAATTTTGCGCTGTTTTCAAAATCATAAAAATCGGTACCGGACAAAACATCAAATGCATCATCAAAACGAATTAGCGAATTGGTGAATTTATAATTAAAAGCAGCATCTTCTACAGCGCGCAGTTCCAGCTCTTCACCACTGTTACCGGCAATTATGCAGTTTATAAAATTAGCTTGAACAAGGTCTGCAGCCAGAGCACCAGTTTCAGTTGGGCTGAAATTATCGATCTGTAGCGCCGCTCCCTGTCGGAATCCCTGTGTCCAATAATTGGCAATGGTAGAATGCTTAAACGTATAGTTTCCGCCCAGCGAAAGCCATAATGAAGAAATGCCGGAATTATTGAGAACCAGGTTTTCGCCCGTTATTATCGCTGTTTGTGCCAGTAAACCTATGTTTGAGCTGTTATAAATCTGGCTGTTATCAATTTTTAAGGTGGGATTTCCGTCACCAGCATTTGCATCTACGAGGACACCAATGGTCGCATTTTTAATCGTGGCGTGGCTTATCCAGTTGTTCTTACTTCCCGCCGTAAGCCAGATCGTGCCCCACTGTCCTGGGATATTACTATAAAGTGGTTCTAAGCGGTCGCCTTCAAAAATCACTTCATTTTCCATAGCAAGGGTATCCATACTCAGGCTTCCATTTACGTGTAAAGTACCGTTGTTTGCCACAATAATCCCGCTGTTCTCATGAAAATGGATTCGCGCTCCGGCTTCAATATTCAACGTTTTTTCTGGCGCAACGGCGGCATAACCATAAATTACGTAGGGTTTTTCATTGGTAATTGTTAGTTCTTCATCATCCAGAAAATAGCCTTCCACAAGCAGATTTTCTCCATCTGTGCCCGCTCCTAAACTTAGGGTTTCCTTAATTCCTTCCGCATTACGCTTTGGAAATAAAAAAACCGCATCCTGAACCAAAGTCACTAGCGCTACTTGCTGCTCGTTCTCACCGGTATCAAAACTTATGGCGTCTGTGTATAAAAAGGAAGTGCTATTACTGGGAAATGTAGCGTAATCTAATGTGGTTTCCACAAAAATAAAGATACTGTCGCGTGGTAAAATCTCTACATTGCTAAAAGTCTTGCCCGCCATACCGTC
>JBBPYO010000210.1:0-2844 GCA_038199845.1 Flavobacteriales bacterium | reverse complement strand
TAGTAATATCCTTCCAAACCTATCCAGAAATTCTCGTGCTTTTCATACATTAGCACATTGTTGAGACGATGTTCTGCTACAAGTGGATATTGCTCGCTCGTGCCATCATAATGCTGCTTCACATCTGCCAGGGTATATCCAACAAACAGTTTAAAATCTTGATAACTCCAGCGCATATTTGCTTCAATACCCTTACTGTCTAAATAGCCATTGGGCTGTGCAAATTCATACGATAAGCCCAGGGTTCGGTTCAGTATCAATGGGTCATTGATTCTGGTATAAAACAAAAGCAGATTTGTGGACAGTCCCAGGCCGTTTGAAAAAGACCATTTGTAATTACCATCCAGGTTAAAACCTATGGAGCGCTCCGCCTTAGTGTCATCAACATTAATGGGAAGCACGTTTTGAAACTGAAGCCGCTCAACATCTTCGGTAAATACGGTGGGTGTTTTGTAGCCCATTCCGCCACCGGCCCTAAAAGTAACCTGTTGCGATGGCTCAAACATTAGAGAGAACCTGGGAAGTATGAAATACCCATAATCGCTTTGATAATCTCCGCGAAGACCGGTTTCAAGCGTCCATTTTTCTTGAATATCCCAAATGTTCTGGGCAAAAATTCCAAAGGTATGGTTGGTGAAACCTAAATCTTGATCGGGATCTCCCTGCTTCTGTTCAAAATTTTCCGTCCATAGGTTAATGCCCGTGACCCATTCGGTTTTCTCAGTTATTGTAGATAGGTTGATTTCAGAAAAAGAGGAAGTTTGCCTTCCGGCGAAAGTATAATCTGGGACCTCGATTTCGCGTTCAAACAAACTAATGCTGTTTTTAACGGTCAACGATGTTTTATCGGAAAAACGATGGTGCCCCAGGAGCTGGGTGGAAAACCTCTTGGTATTATTTCGTTCAAAATAACCGGTCTCACTATCTTTCTTAACATAATCAATGGCACCGCCCAGCCTGTCCTCCTTAACAAAGTTGAAGCCAACGTTCAAGTCAGTTCGCTCATTTAGGTACAGAAACACCTTCGGATTCAATGTAAAGCGTTCAAATTTAGGAATGGCGGTTAGGCCATTATCTGCCGGGTCGTAAGGTGTGCCTAGATTGTAGGAAGCAAATACGGTTGTTCCTATTTTATTAAATTTTTCAGCATAAAATCCGCTTAGATCAAGTCCAAATGCAGATGTTCCGTTGGCCATAAAACTCAGTTCCGCCTCCTCTTCCGGTATCTTTGAGATCAGGTTTACGAGTCCGGCGATCGCACCGCCACCGTAAAGGGTTGAGGATGCCCCCTTGATCACCTCGACCTGTTTTAAATCTAAAGGCGCAATTTGCATCAGGCTCAGACCGCCGGAATATCCTGAGTAAAGAGGAAGACCATCTCTGAGTAACTGGGTATACTTGCCATCCAGCCCCTGGATCCTTATACTGGAATTATAGCTTGTAGCCGAGGTCTGCTGCGTTTGAATCCCGGTACTCTCATTGAGCAACATCCTGATATCACCTGGTTTCATGTTGCCTTTTTCCGCCAGTTCCTCTCCTGCGATATATTCCAGTCGCGATGGGATGTCTTGAAAAGTACGCGAACTCCGGGTGGACTGTATCATGACCTCTTCCATTTCTTCCTGTGATGGATTCATGAACAGTGTTTCGTTCATTTGTTCCTGTGAGAGCGGGAATGTCCTAACGATATTTACCGTTTCAAAGCCCACATAACGTATCTCAAGTTTATGGATACCGTTTGGAATATTATTGATATAAACTTTACCCTCGGTATCTGTTATGCCGCCAGCATTAAGTTCTGGCAGAGCGACGGAAACCCCGAAGAGCGGTTCTTTACTTTCGGCATCTTTTATGGTAGCTTCAAAGTTATTTTGAGCCAGTACTGTGCTGCAAACCAATAGCAGCATTAAAACTAAATGTTTCAATTTATGGAATTTTAGGATTATTAAATAGATTAAAGTTCCGTATATACGGAAATAAAGCGGTCTATTTAGTTATCCACGCGGAGGTCTAAAGGAAGAGGGGTGAAAATCTGATCTGGGAAAATCAATAAATGAAATTATTTTATATGTCAAAAGTTCTTCCTCGACAAAAATGTGACCAACTACATTTTGAACCGAAAAGCCGGTGCAGCTCCCGCAGCTGTAAAATGGTGAACAGGGCTCATCATTGGGCACATGGTCATCATCTGAAGAGTCCTTGCAGACTTCATGTTGCTCAATACCGCAACTGGCGTCTATCACACAACAGGGAATTGCGGAGAAGCAGAGCGTTAATATGGAAAGTAATACAACAAGGGTATTCATCGTGTCAAAAATAGCGTTTTTCATATCGATATTAAAGTCACAATATTTCAAAAAACACTTCAAAGGAAAATGTATAATACTTTCAGGGTTCGCTCCTATTACTGGTTGAGTTTTTTGTCTATTGTTTTTGATAGCATTCTTACAAGTTCAAATAATGGTGAGATTAAATAGATTAATAATTAGAATTTTGTTTCAAAGAACATTGTTTTATTGACCTGTAAAATCAAACCAAATGGCTTTTATAAAGGTGTATGCAAAAATTTAATGAATTCAATCAATACCAATTTCAACTCTCCGAACCGTCATAATTTAGGATAATCAGAAGATTAATCTCATAAAAATTTAGTCCGAAAAACGTTTTTTATTTGGCAATTGTAGAACTACATTTCTAATGATGAATTGCGCGGTCACTTTCAATCAGATCTTTGCAGAGCTTTTTATTTAACTGAAAATTTCCTTAAGTGCTTTAAGATTTATTAAATTAATATACCGATGTTCATTCTAATGCGTTCACACTTTAGCCTCTATACATTTGACC
>JBBPYO010000209.1:0-12883 GCA_038199845.1 Flavobacteriales bacterium | reverse complement strand
GCTTCGGTAAGGGAAACCATGAGGTCAATATCTTTTAAAATACCGGCGCCGGCACCTTTGGAAACCACTTTTTTTACCGGGCAGCCAAAGTTGATATCGATAATATCCGGGCCAGAAGCTTCAACAATCTCCACACTGCGTAACATAGATTCCAGATTGGCTCCAAAGATCTGAATACCCACGGGACGTTCTTTGTCGTAGATATCCAGTTTCATCATACTTTTTGCCGCATCGCGAATCAGGCCTTCACTGGAAATAAACTCAGTATAAACCACATCTGCGCCTTGTTCTTTACAGAGCGCACGGAATGGTGGATCGCTCACATCTTCCATGGGAGCGAGCAATAAAGGGAAATCCCCAACATCTATGGTATCAATTTTGGCCAAAACAAGGTTTTTTTGCAAATGCGAAATTACGAAGAAAAACCCAGATTTGTTTTTTGGCTGAAAATGGGTAGAAAAGAGGCGTTTTTCAGCTAAATAGTGCATTTTTTAATGGAATGGAATACTTTTAAAAGCGAGGATTTTCTTGGTTTATACCAACTTTTCGAAAGATCTAAATGCGGAAAGCTTCCTTATTCGGCAGAAAATGGATTAAAAACGGCTATTTTTCGACTAAAAAAGGCAATTTTTTTACGGACGGTCCATTACACCTTGCACTTTAAGGCGCTCACTTTCTTCAGTTGTATTTGCGCGCTCGTTATCATTTAATTTAAAGTTCCCAAAGTTATAGCGTAGTCCAAAACGCACAGCGCGCGATTCAGGTTTGGCAAAAAAGGAATTGTCTTGATTAAGATATTGCGATTGTAATGGGATGTTCATTTGGTTGAGAATATCCTCAAAATCTATTGTTGCGACAATGCGGTCGCTGAAAAATGTTTTTCTAAAACCCAAAGAAATACCAACCTGTCCTTCTTCAAAACCATAAGAACCAGAAATGTAATCTGGATTATAAGAAGCGGTCAAAAGTGATGAAAATGTACCTGCTTTATCCAGATAAAAGGCGTTTACTGCTTGTAAATAGGTGCTATTTATTTCATTTTCTACTGGAATATTTTCGCTTTCTTGAGCAAAAAACTGGTTTTCCATACGATAAAAAGACCCATAAGCAGATAAATACCACCACTTTGTTACAAAACTCGAATAGGAAATATCAAGGCTAAACTGCTGTGAATAATCCATATTTGTGCTAACCGATCGCAACGTTCTATTCTCATTATTTTGAAAAGGTAAAACCGAGGTAGCATCATCAGTACGGTCGTAATATAAATCAAACGATAGTTTGTTTTTATACGTGTAATTGAAGGTAATATTATTATTAATCGCTGGCTGAATATTGGGATTCCCCTGGTTGAAATTATTTTCGTTGACGAAGGTCCTGAATGGATTCAAACTCTGAAAACGCGGCCGATCTATGCGGCGGCTGTAATTTATGCTGAAGGAATTATTTTCGTTTGGCATATGCATAAGGTAAAAAGTAGGGAACGGCTCAAAATATTCTTGAATGTTCACTTCACCCAGCGTGAGCGAATTGCCCGAAACATCGGTATATTCTCCACGCAGACCCGCTTTTAAGCTCCATTTGTCCCAATCTCTGGAAACACTGGCGTAAGCGGCATAAATATTTTCTTTGTAATCGTAAAAATCAGAAAGCCCGGCTATAAACTGCGAATTTCCCTGTTGGGTATCAAAATATTCCTGACGGCTTTCCGAATCGATCCCAGAATATTTTATTCCGCTTTCCAGCGAAAAATTGTCCACCGCACCAGAATAATCAAGTTGTCCAGTATAAATATCTGAATTCTGCGTTGGGAACGTGCTAAAGGAATTTTCATTTAAAAGATCTCCATTTGCCAAGGTATAGCGCGTGGCCACATCCTGCTGCTGATCGTTCTTGTAGTTTATATAATTGGCCTGAGCAGAAAGACTGGCGCCATTTTCTCCCAGTTGACGGGTATAATCCGCATTAAATAAATAATTGTGACCTTCATTCTGTAACTGGCTCAGGGTCGTAAAGAGCGAATCAAGCTGTGCCTGTGGCCCGTAAATTTCAGTAAGGCCACCAATATCTGAATCTTCCTTTGGCGTATAAAGCAAATTTGCGCTTACGCTGAGTGTATTTTTTTCATTTATCGTAAAATCCAATATCGTGTTTAAACTGTGCGAATTCGTTGTGGTCGTTCGATCAAAATCAGTTTCCCAGTTGGAATTGGTACTTCCGTCAGGTTCAAAAAAGCGAATGTGGCTATCCTCCAGTTTATTATCCCTGCGGGTATTGAAATTATAAGAAGCAAAAGCATTGAGCCAGTTATTCTTGTAGAATTGACTGGTGCCAAAGGAATATTTGGGAAGTCTCGCCTGCGTGTTTGAAGCATTAACGCTGCCCTTATAACCTATAGAAATATTTTTTGACGTCACAATGTTCAATATCGCTCCGCCTTCCGCATCATATTTTGCCGGTGGATTGGTGATCACTTCCACAGCTTTTACATTCTGACCGCTAAAACCTTGCAATAGTTGCTGCAATTCCTGTTCGGTAAGATACACCCGGCGGTCATTGATATAAATCTGGGCCGGTCTGTTCTTTACAAGTATCTGATCTTGATTCACGATCACCCCAGGAGTTCTAAGAATAATATCGTAAGTCGTTCCCGAAGAAATAACCGTATTCTCCACATTAAAAACCAGCCGGTCTATCTCTCGACGTATTGTTGGCCTTTTAAGGATCAGTTTTACCTCATCAAGTGCTTCCTCATCATCCATTAAGACAATAACAGGAATTCTTGTAGCACCATTAATCTCAAAAGGAGCCGAAAAACCGTCTTTATAACCTACAAAACTGGCTTGTAACAGATAGTTTCCCTGTGCTATGGAAGCTAAAGAAAACTCTCCCTTTTCCCCGGAAACAGCGCCCATAATAAGGGTGGAATCTACGGCGGCAAGTAGAACGACATTTGCGAAGGTTATAGGTTGGTTCTGGTTGTCAACCACCGTTCCAGAAACGGTATGGTCCTGCGCAAAGGCCAGGTTAAGAGTAAGTAAAAAAAGAAACAGTAAAGGTCGGTTTTCCATATGCCGTTAAAATTAACTTAATCATTAAAGATATGAATGGCCGAAGTGCATTTTAACGCGGATTTTTCGATAAATGACTGATATTATTTTATTAGCCATTGGCTATGCTAAGCCTTATATTTGTAGGTCAAAGCGATACCTGCGTATCGAACTAGAAAATTTTTATGAAAAACATCCGCAATTTTTGCATTATTGCCCATATAGATCACGGTAAAAGTACACTGGCAGACCGTCTGCTCGAATTTACGGGTTCGGTCACAGATCGAGAAAAAAAGGAACAGTTGCTTGATAATATGGATCTGGAACGCGAGCGCGGCATTACCATAAAGTCACACGCCATACAGATGGATTATGTGCACAATGGTGAGCCGTTTATCCTAAACCTGATCGATACTCCGGGCCACGTTGACTTCTCCTACGAAGTTTCCCGGAGCATTGCGGCATGCGAAGGTGCGCTCCTTATTGTGGACGCGGCGCAGAGCATCCAGGCGCAGACCATTTCCAACCTTTATCTAGCTTTGGAAAATGACCTGGTAATTATTCCTGTACTCAATAAAATTGATCTTCCCAGCGCTAATATTGAGGTAGTTACCGATGATATAATAGACCTACTGGGATGCAGTGCCGATGAAGTGATCCCCGCAAGTGCAAAAACGGGAGTAGGAATTCAAGAAATACTTGATGCCATTATTGACCGTATCCCACATCCTAAAGGTACCGTTGATGAACCTTTGCAGGCGCTTATCTTTGATTCGGTTTACAACCCCTTTCGCGGTGTGGAAACTATTTTTAGGGTCATAAATGGAAGTATCAAAAAAGGGCAGGAGATCAAATTTATCGCCACCGGAAAATCTTACTTTGCCGATGAAGTAGGTACTTTAAAGCTCACGCAAGTTCCTAAAAAAGAGATTAAAGCCGGTGATGTGGGCTATCTAATTACGGGAATCAAAGAAGCTCGCGAAGTTAAAGTTGGCGATACGATCACCGATAAAAAAGAACCCACCAGAAATCCGATTTCTGGTTTTGAAGACGTAAAACCGATGGTTTTTGCCGGAATTTATCCCGTAGATACCGAAGATTATGAAGACCTCCGCAGTTCTATGGAAAAGCTGCAGCTTAATGATGCTTCATTGGTTTTTCAGCCAGAGAGTTCGGCGGCGCTTGGTTTTGGTTTCCGTTGCGGTTTTCTGGGGATGTTGCACTTGGAAATCATTCAGGAGCGCTTGGAACGTGAGTTTGATATGACCGTAATCACTACAGTTCCCAACGTTTCCTATCACGCATTTACACATCGTGAGCCCGATAAAGCAATATTAGTGAACAACCCTTCAGATTTACCAGATCCTTCTGGCATAAATCGTGTAGAAGAACCATTTATCAAGGCTTCCATAATTACGAAATCAGATTTTGTGGGTCCGGTGATGTCTCTTTGTATTGAAAAACGCGGTGAGATTACAAACCAAACCTATTTAACTACAGACCGTGTAGAACTTTCCTTTGACATGCCACTGGCAGAGATTGTTTTTGACTTTTATGACCGCCTCAAAACGGTTTCTAAGGGATATGCCTCTTTTGATTATACGCCTATTGGCATGCGTGCCTCAAAGCTGGTCAAAGTAGATGTATTGCTCAACGCAAATGTGGTAGATGCGCTCTCTGCGCTGCTGCATAAGGACAATGCCTACGATATAGGCAAACGGATGTGCGAGAAGTTGAAAGAACTCATCCCGCGCCAGCAATTTGACATCCCTATACAAGCAGCCATTGGGGCGAAGATCATCGCAAGGGAGACCGTAAAAGCGCTTAGAAAAGATGTTACGGCAAAATGTTATGGAGGTGATATTTCGCGGAAGCGAAAACTTTTGGAAAAGCAGAAAAAAGGTAAAAAACGCATGCGTCTAGTCGGTAATGTGGAAATTCCTCAGGAAGCTTTTATGGCGGTACTGAAACTTAATGATTAATGAAGCGCATACAATTGATAGGGCTGGGACTTATATTTCTCAGTGGTTTTTTATCACAATTTACAGCAATAAAACAGACACAATGGGGTGTATGGGCAATGGCAATTATAGCCCTTGCGGGAATGGTTCTCATACTTTATGACTGGTTTAAAACATGGAAATAAAAGTTTAAGACTATACTTTAAAATAAAGAAATAAGGAGAATATTCGCAAAATGTGTATGCGCATATTCTCCTTATCTTATTTAAAAGCCATTGATTTTTATTCAATTACTAACTAATTTCGGCTATTATAATCGTTTTTTGGGCGTTTTTCTGCAGGTCGGGATTTCTGCTGCAATCCTTTTGCTCGTTTCTCGCAAAAAAGGCCTAACGGTAGGTGATTCAGATTCACTTCAATCCCTAATGCAAAATACGTTTTCATTGAACACGGTTTGTCTGGATCGGTTTTTAGGTTTAAAATTCTTTTTATGTCAAATGTCTTTAAATGATTTATCATGTAATCATTTCAATTTTCCCCCAAATAAGTCCATTTTTCGACCATTTTTATAGATTTCTGGCCGTTTTTGTGGCGGGTCGCTTTCCGTCGGAATGGTCAGCCAATTAGTGTTGCTGAAAACTACTTTTAGAACGGATAATGGCTATACATTAAAATTAAAAACCCCGCTTTTCAGCAGGGTTTTTGGCTTTTGTATTACTTAATTAGTCTTTACTTTACGAATGGCAAACTTCCTATTACTCTTTATCCGCGATTTTAAACTCTTCTTCTTCTGATTCTAACTCATCATCTATTTCGTCTTTCGGGGCTACAGTTTTTGCCGTAATGGGTTCATTGTTCTCCAGTTCCTCCACATCAAATGGTTTCCCCATGTATACAAGTTTACAACCCTCAAAGATTTCTACCTCAAGTTTGCTGATGTCTGCTTTTAATATTTTAAGGTCATCCTCCGGTGTTTTAATAAATATAGGAATAGTATTAGCATCTGTACGGCTTATTTCAATAAGGCGTTTAAAGGTAGCTTCACTATCTATGTCTATTTCTTGCATAGAAGGATAACTGCGCGCCACTTCGGTCAGATTAATAAAATCATCTGTTGGCGAAAAGAGTCCTTCATCTGGCGTGGTAATACTGTCTGTCATTTCCTCTGGGGTAATAAGTCTAAAACAGCCATTCTCTCCAAAATTATGCTTAAAACGATCCAAAGCGTATTTATTTATATCTCCGTTACCGGTCAATGCCATAAGATATCCTACGTCGTTGAGTTCAATATTGTTTATTAAGCTATCCGAATAAATACTCTCTTCAATGGCATCCAGACCGCGTTCTTTAGCCTTAGTGATATTGCCACTATTACTGTCTACAAGAACCACATGACGCCCATTTTTCATCAAGTATTCGCCAATTATTCGGGATGCTTTTGAAGCGCCGATGATAACAATACCTTCAGAATTTTTGAGAAATACCCCTATCAGTTTTGCAAAGGGCCGGGCGGTGGTAGCGTTGAGCAATACCGTGCCCAACACGATCATAAAGACCAAGGGCGTAATATATTCTGCATCAGTCACTCCCTCACTTGCCAGTTTCAGACCAAAAAGAGAGGCAATACCTGCCGCCACGATACCGCGAGGGCCCACCCAACTAATGAATATTTTCTCATTGAAAGCAAGACCTGATCCCTTAGCGCTCAAGAACACATTTAACGGTCGGAGCACAAACACAACGATGGCAAAGAGGATCACCGCATTCCAATTATAAACAAGAAAAAGTTCGTTCATTTCTATATTTGCCGAGAGCAAGATAAACAGGATAGATACCAGCAGCACGCTCAACGATTCTTTAAAATAGAGCAGTTCTTTAAGGTTGAGCTGCTTCATATTGCCCATCACCATCCCCATGACTACTACTGCGAGCAAGCCACTCTCGTGCGCAAAAATATCAGAAAGCACAAACACGCCCAGTACAGCTGCAAGGGTAAAAACATTCATTAAATAATGAGGAATAAATTCACGTCTGATAGCAAATGCCAATGCATGTGCAAAGGTGAAACCAAAAGTGAAACCGAAAAGGACGATCTTACCGAACTCCTCCAACGCTACCAGGGTAAATTCCCCACCGGCGCCCACACTGATGAATTCAAATACAAGCACCGCCACCAGAGCCCCGATGGGATCTATAAGTATACCCTCCCATTTTAAAACTGCGGAAACATCCTTTCTAAGTGGAATATTACGCAGAATAGGGGTAATAACCGTAGGCCCCGTAACAATGATGAGCGCAGAAAATAGAAAAGCAATGCGAAGATCAAGGTCAAATATGTAATACGCGGCCGCACCGGCACCAAAGAAAGTAACCAGCGAACCTATAATAATAAGTTTTGTAATAACAGGTCCTACATTTTTGATTTCACCCAGCCGTAGCGTCAACCCTCCTTCAAAAAGTATGATCCCAATGGCGAGTGATACAAAGTTAAAAAGCCGTTCTCCTGGAAAAATGCCCAGACCAGTCTCTGCATTCCAGATAGGTTCAATCCATTTACCCCCGTCCGGGCTCAAAAGCGTAGATATTGGCCCCACAAAAAGGCCTATCAAAATCAATGGAAGAATTGCGGGAATCTTAAATTTCCAAGCCACCCATTGTGCTAAAATTCCCAATATAATAATTCCAGCTAGTTCCAGCATATACTCAAATTTTTGCTATTATACGATTTTTTAATTAAAAAGGGGTAAAGCTAGTTGTTTTGGTTGTTAAATATTGCTTAATAGTATCGCATTCAAAAACCATCTTAAATACCTTTTGTATTTTGCGTGATTTGACTTGACTTTATGAAATTACATGCAATAGAAGCCGGGAATTTTAAATTGGATGGCGGAGCGATGTTTGGCGTGGTTCCAAAATCATTGTGGACACGCACAAACCCCGCTGATGAAAATAACATGATTGATATCGCGGCGCGATGCTTGCTCATTGAAGATGGAGAGCGGCTCATTCTCATAGATACAGGAATGGGAAACAAGCAGAACGATAAATTTTTCTCCTATTATTATCCCTGGGGCGATGCCACTCTGGAGCGTTCTCTTAAAGCCAAAGGATTTCATCCCGATGATATTACTGATGTTTTTTTGACCCACCTTCATTTTGATCACTGCGGTGGTTGCATTGTTAACGATAAGGATGGTAAATTATTAAAACCTGCATTCAAAAACGCTACATATTGGAGCAATAAAGAGCACTGGCAATGGGCCACCCAGCCTAATGCACGTGAAAAAGCGTCTTTTCTGAAAGAAAATATCCTTCCCATCGAAGAAAGTGGCCAGCTAAAATTTATTGAAAAAGGAATAGAAAGCAATTCTTTTTCAAAGGAAATGGATTTCGGCATTTTGTTTGTAGATGGTCATACCGATAAGCAGATGATACCGCACATCACGTATCAAGATAAAACCATTGTTTTTGCAGCAGATCTGTTGCCCACTGCAGGACATTTACCATTACCTTATGTTATGGGTTTTGATACACGGCCTTTATTGACCCTTGATGAGAAAGAAAAATTTCTTAATAAAGCGGCCGATGAAAATTTTTACCTGTGGCTTGAACACGACGCGCATAATCCTCTTATAACGGTAAAACACACTGAAAAAGGCGTTCGGCTGAATGAGCGCTTTGCACTTAACGATTTTGATTTATAACTAAATACCTTGCCTCTGGGCAAATAATTCTTGATTACATGAAAAAAATGTTTTTAGCGGTCTTTGGTGCCGCGCTATTTTTGAATGCTTGCGATACGCCAGCAAAATTAATTTCGATACCGGTAGAAAATGTAGATAACAACCCGCTCAAGGTTGCCCCACTTAGTGAGGAAGCCGAAAAGTCCTGGAGCTCAAAAGATCTTGTTAAAGACACAATCCCTGGGATGAGCGTAGAACTCGCCTATAATGAGTTTGTAAAAGATGGAGGAGCGCCAGTAATCGTTGCCGTGGTAGATAGTGGCGTAGATATAGATCATGAAGATCTAAAAAACAAGATCTGGACCAATGCAAAAGAAATTCCAAATAACAATAAGGACGATGACAATAACGGTTATGTAGATGATGTTCATGGCTGGAATTTTCTGGGAGATGTAGTTGATGAGCAATTGGAATTCAGTCGAATTATTCAAAAATATGAGCCGATATATAAGGGCAAAAGTCTTTCTGAAATTCCCAAAAAAGAGCAGGAAACCTTTAAAATGTATCAAAGCGCCCGAGCAGAATATGACAAGCAGTACAACGAACTCATAGAACAGAAAGAGCAATACGATCAGATCGTTGAGGTCGTAAAAACAGCGCATGCAGGTGTGAGTAAAAAGCTGGGAAAAGAAGATTATACAGCTGAAGATCTTGAAAAAATGGATGCCAGCACGCCAGACGCACAGCGCAACAAGGCCATACTGACCCAAATGTTAAGCTATGAGCCCACAATCCCAGAATTTCTGAAAATGATCAACGAAGGGCTTGAAAGTATGAACAAGCGTTTAGAAACCAACTTTAATCTTAAGGCAGATTACCGCAATGTATTAGGCGATAACCCTGATGACATCAAGGATGATAATTACGGCAATAATACGGTAATGGGTCCTGATGCGGAAGGCGCACTGCACGGTACACACGTTGCCGGGATTATCGCCGCACAGCGTGATAATAAAATTGGCATGAACGGCGTGGCAAATGATAACATTAAAATTATGGTTGTACGTGCAGTGCCAGACGGTGATGAGCGTGATAAAGATGTTGCACTTGCCTTCCGCTATGCGGTGGATAATGGTGCAAAGGTGATCAATACCAGCTTCGGAAAGTACTTTTCTACACATCCAGAATGGGTTTATGATGCCATAAAATATGCTGCAAAACATGATGTGCTCATTGTAAACGCTGCAGGTAACGACGCTATTGATCTAGACGCGGGAAAAACAATTTATCCCAATGACCAACTCAATAATATGGAAGAATTTGCCGATAATTTCATCACCGTTGGTGCACTCAATGAAACTTATGGCGGTGAGCTTGTAGCACCTTTTTCTAACTATGGCGCTACTAACGTTGATGTTTTTGCTCCAGGAATGCGTATTTATTCCACCGTGCCCGAAAATAAATATGAGTTTCTACAGGGAACTTCAATGGCCTCTCCAGAAGTTGCCGGTGTGGCCGCAATGTTGCGTTCGTATTATCCACAATTTTCGGCAGCGCAGATTAAACAGATCCTTATGCAAAGCGGCGTGACAACAAATACTACTGTCGTCGTAGGTGGAGATTCTGATACTACCAAAAAGTTCAGCGAACTTTCAAAATCTGGCAAAATGGTAAATATGTATAATGCTTTTAAAATGGCACAACTTTCAACAGAGAACAGCAATTTATGAGAAATTATTTAGGTCTTTTAAGCATTTTATTTGTATTCGCTTCCGCGAAAGCGCAAGATTCCTCTTACTGGCAACAGCACGTAGATTACACGATGGATGTAAAAATGAACGTGGAGGATTATAATTATACCGGTACCCAGAAATTGGTTTATAAAAATAATTCACCAGATACGCTAGATCAGGTTTTTTACCATCTGTATTTTAATGCTTTTCAGCCGGGCAGCGAGATGGATGTGCGTTCGCGCACGATTGCAGATCCCGACAGCCGCGTAATGGATAGGATCTCAAAATTGAGCGCTAGTGAGATAGGCTTTCTCAAAGTAAAAACACTTACTCAAGATGGTCAGGAATTAAAATACGACGTTGCCGGTACCGTGCTGGAGGTTAAACTTGCAAAGCCCATTTTACCAGGCGAAAGCACCACTTTTGATATGGATTTTAACGGGCAAGTTCCAGTACAAATTCGTCGTAGTGGCCGTAATAATGCGGAAGGCGTTGCATTATCCATGACGCAATGGTATCCAAAACTAGCCGAATATGATGTTACCGGTTGGCACGCAGATCCTTACATAGGTCGTGAATTTTATGGTGTATGGGGCGATTTTGATGTGAAAATCACTATTGATGCTGCCTACACTATTGGCGGAACGGGTTATCTACAAAATCCTGACGAGATAGGTCACGGTTATGGCGATGCCAAAAAAATGTCAAAAAAGAAACAGAAAGGCGAACTCACCTGGCATTTTAAAGCGCCACGCGTGCATGATTTTGCCTGGGCTGCAGATCCTGATTATGTGCATGATGTAATAGACGGCGAAAACGGAGTAAAACTGCACTTTTTCTATAAAAACAACCCAGAAATTGCCGAAAACTGGAAGAAATTGCAACCTAAAACAGCAGAACTTTTGGCGTATTACAACAAGCACATTGGCCAGTATCCCTACAAGCAATATTCGGTGATACAAGGTGGCGATGGCGGTATGGAATATGGCATGTCTACACTTATCACTGGCGAGCGAAAATTTGGTAGCCTTATAGGCGTTACCGCGCATGAGTTTGCCCATAGTTGGTTTCAGTTTGTGCTTGCAACCAACGAACTTAAAAACGAATGGATGGACGAAGGTTTTACCAGCTATATTTCCACAGAGGCGATGAACGAGATTATGGATCAGAAAAACCCCAATCCACAGGCTGGCAGTTATGACTCCTATATTCGGCTTGCAAATAGCGGTATGGAGCAACCACAGACCACAAATGCAGACCGTTACGCGCATAACGCAGCCTATTCAGCATCTGCTTATTCTAAAGGCGCAGTATTTTTAGCACAATTGGGTTATGTTATAGGAAAAGATAATCTGGAAAAAACGATTCTAAAGTATTTTCATGATTTCAAATTCAAACATCCCACTCCCGAAAATGTGATTCGTACCGCCGAAAGGATTTCAGGAATGCAATTGGACTGGTACTTGACCGACTGGACACAGACTACAAATACGATAAATTATGCAATAAAAGAGGTAAAAGATGCCGGCGATGGAAAAACCGAGATCACACTAGAGCGAAAAGGTCTTATGCCGATGCCCATAGATCTTTATACAATTACAAAACATAGCACGCAGCATAGTTATTATATCCCGTTACGCATGATGCGTGCCGAAAAACCTAATCCCTTTCCAAATATTGAACGTACTCAAGAGGAAGACTGGCCTTGGTCAATGCCAACGTATACATTTACCATTGATGTAAATTATGCCGATTTACAAGAAATCATGATAGATGCAGAACAGCGTATGGCAGATGTAGATCGTAATAATAATAGTTGGTCATCCCCATCCGGCCTCCCTAAAGTAGAGGATTCCGACCGCAATTAGCGTTAATTTAATCCTGTTGAAGCATAAATAAATTCTTTTAAAAGCCCGAAACATTGAATTTTTCGGGCTTTTTTTATGCTGAAAAACGGGTAATTTTGATCAGTTTTTAGCTGATATGACCGAAAAATGAGCTAATATCAGCGGATTTCCGATTAAAATATTCAGTAACCCATTACTTCATTATATTTACAAAATTGATATTAATAATGTAAGTTCGATCTAAGCGAGATGTGCCAGATCGAGTGAAATTCTGAAAGAATTTTGTGTCGAAATATACATTTTTCGATTGAAAATTACTTTTCTCGATACAATTTTTTGCAAAAATCACTCGAAATGACAATTTTCAACTTTTTATTTGATTATGTCGAACTCAGGTTTATAGTATATTGGTTATAGTTTAATGCAGCATTGATATAAAGGTTATATAATCAATATATCTGTAAAATTTCAACTGAAATAAAATTCAGTCTCGTACAATTTCCGCCAAAGGCGAACCACCATGAAAGAACACTTTCCGAAGGTCGAAAAACTCAAGCGAGATAAAATTATAGAACAGCTTTTTAAAAACGGGAGCAATGTGAAGGCTTT
>JBBPYO010000208.1:0-8513 GCA_038199845.1 Flavobacteriales bacterium | reverse complement strand
TTAAAAATAACCCTGTCCCGGTGTTCTTGATTATCGCGTAACGGTGAACTGCCTTCCTCAAAAATGGTTGAAATACGGTTGCGTACCAGTCTCCAGGTCTTTCGGCCATCAGCTATAAAATCATTGAGTGTATCTTGTAAAAAGATGTCATCTGTAAGCGGGATTCCTTCAAAATAACCAAGTTGGTGCAGTGCACCCAGATCTATAGCATAGTCGCCTATGCGGGTACCTATGGTGATAATATCGTCCCGTGTCAAAAACACGCCGAAAGGTATGTTTTGAATGGGAAAATCAGTGTTTTTTGAGATATCCAGCCAGGTTTTACGTTTTGGATCGTTCGTCTTGGAGGGCATATAATCTAATGATTTGTTAGTAAATGTTGCTTTCAAATATAGAATTAAAATAGTAGTAACCACATGTAATCATTACTTTTGAACCTAATTTAACAAACTTTAATAGAATGCAACGGGACACCCAGATTTTCGATTTGATTTCAGAAGAAAAACAGCGGCAACTCAATGGCCTAGAGCTTATTGCCTCAGAAAATTTTGTAAGCGAGCAGGTTATGGAAGCCGCAGGCTCTGTGCTTACCAATAAATACGCCGAGGGGTATCCCGGCAAGCGCTATTATGGCGGTTGTGAGGTGGTAGATCAGGTAGAGCAGATCGCAATAGACCGCGCTAAAGAGCTTTTTAACGCTGAATACGTTAACGTGCAGCCACACTCTGGCTCACAGGCAAATACTGCGGTTTTTTTCGCCTGTATGAAACCGGGAGATAAATTTCTAGGGTTTGACCTGGCTCATGGCGGTCATTTAACGCACGGTTCGCCGGTAAACTTTTCCGGTAGGTTATATTCTCCAGTATTTTATGGTGTGGAAGAGGAAACCGGTCTTCTAGATTATGATAAAATCGAAGAACTTGCGCTGCGCGAAAAACCAAAAATGATTATCGCCGGGGCTTCTGCCTACAGTCGTGAGATTGATTATAAGCGCTTCCGCGAAATAGCCGATAAAGTGGATGCGATTCTTTTTTGTGATATGGCCCATCCGGCAGGACTTATTGCAAAAGGCGTTATAGGTGATCCCGTGCCGCATTGTCACATTTGTACCACCACAACGCACAAAACACTTCGTGGTCCCCGTGGCGGACTGATTCTTATGGGTACCGATTTTGAAAATCCTTTCGGAATTAAATTGAAAAACGGCAAGCTGCGCATGATGTCCTCTTTGCTTGATAGTGCAATTTTTCCTGGTAATCAGGGCGGACCGTTAGAACATATAATCGCTGCAAAGGCGATTGCTTTTGGCGAAGCCCTTACAGATGAATTTTTGCATTATGTTACCCAGGTTAAAAAGAACGCCGCAGTTATGGCTAAAGCGTTTATAGAAAAAGGATATAAGGTAATTTCTGATGGAACAGATAACCATATGATGCTGATTGACTTGCGCAACAAAGATATTTCTGGTAAAGATGCCGAAGCTGCTTTGGGTAAAGCAGATATCACGGTTAATAAAAATATGGTCCCTTTTGATACACGTTCACCTTTTGTGACTTCTGGCATGCGTATAGGTGTTGCAGCGGTTACCACTCGCGGGCTGGTTGAGGAGGATATGAATACCGTTGTGAATTTTATAGATGAAGCGCTCACCAGTTATGAAGATGACGCTAAACTGGAAACTATAGCCAAAAAAGTTAACGAACTTATGGGCCATCGTCCTCTTTTTAAAATGTAAAATTTGGGCTGAAATATAAAAGGCGCCTTTCTAATTAAGAAAGGCGCCTTTTTTTAACCAGATTAAAATCTAAAATTTGCTGCTTTATGCAATATTTAAAACCTCATGTTCATTAGCATTAAAAGACACTTTATCATTTTGTTTTTTACCCAAAAAGACTGATCCTAAGGGTGATTCTATGGAGATGCAATAACATTTAGAATCCTCTAATTTTATTTCCCCTATACCAATGGCCAGAAAATAAGTGCCTTGCGTGGTAGTAACAAGGTTTCCGAAACTGATTATGTTTGTAGCGCTCTGCGATTGCGCACGATGCAGTTCTGTTTGCTGGCGTTTATACTGATCTATTTGACGTTGGGCATTTTCTATTTCTTGTTGTATCATTTCAACGCCGGTCTCATATTTATCTCCCGCACTGCTTTTACCATCGCTATCACGTGATTCCTTTAACGAGGTGATCTGATCTATAGCAAGGCTCATTTTTTTATCCAATAGTTGATTGAGGTAGGCGATGACCTTTTTCTTGGAAAGAAGTGTTTCAGACATGTTTTTAGGTTTGATTTTGGAAGGGCGAAATTAGAATAAATCAAGCGCTTAAAACACTAAAATTAATGTAAAAACGATACTGAAAAATTGATGCTTTGAGTCATTTTTATTTTGAAAAAGTGCAATTAGAATTGTATTAATTAATAAAAAGTAATGTCAAAAGTCATATTCTTCATCCCTAAAAATCGACCAAATATGCCGAAAAAACGCCCTTTTTAGCGATATTTTCAATAAAAGAAGTAGGATTTATAATTTAATTCGGTCTTATTCCATGGCGATCTTATCAATTTCCAGTTTAAAAGATTCCTCTTTTTTATTTCCGATCAGAAATGTAACCTGTTCTAATAGATCACCTGAATAATTGGTCATGGGCAACTGATCACCGCGGTATTGTGGGATCATATCTTTCATTTTAATCGTAATGGTCTGCCAATCACCGGTAGTTTCAAAAGTGGCAATATAGGAGTGCTTGTCTGAAATATTTCGCTTTGCGCGAAATTGATACGCTTTGCCGTCGCCTTTTAAATGTAATTTAAAGGTAGCGTACTCCCTGATTTTAATCTGATCAAAAGCATACTGTAAAGATGAAAATCCCCCATTATTCTCAAGCGAGATTTTACCTTCAAAAACCCCATTTTTAGCTTCGTTAAGGTGGAAATTTCCTTTTGAAAGTCCTCCCATAACACCATCGTTAACGACTTTCCATTGGCTAATGTCGCTATTTTCAGAAAAATCAAAAATTGTTTTCATAATCGAAGAGAAATTAAAAAGAAGCAATAGAATTAAGAACCTCATAACTCCTTTTTAGTGGAAAATCATTAAATTTAGAACTTTATCACATTAACTATCATAAAGATTTACTTAAAATCTTTTGGATTTATATTAAAACAATCATTTCACTAACTTTCTAATCTTTTTTTTATGTCGAAACATTACCTCGTATGTATTGCATTTATGCAGTTTTTTTTCGTTGCTGCCCAAACAGAAATTCTCGGTTTCACAGCTGATAATGCTAAAGATGAAATCGCCCTTGAGGAAACGTTTTCGTCTAAAATTTCAGCTAAAAACATGGAAGATTGGATGAAAATGATGGCTGATAGTCCGCATTATGTGGGTACCAAAAAAGGTAAAGAAAATGCAGAGTGGATGCTCAAGCAATTTAAATCCTGGGGTTATGATGCGCAAATTGATACGTATCAAATTCTTTTTCCCTACCCAAAAACGCGTGTTTTAGAACTTACCGCACCCACTAAGTATACCGCAAAACTTGAAGCTGTGCCCGTAGAAGGCGACCCGTATACCGCTCAAGGCGATGCGCTTTTGCCAAGTTACAATGCATTTTCAACCGATGGCGATGTGGAGGCAGAACTCGTTTTTGTGAATTATGGTGTTCCGGATGATTACAAAGAGCTTGAAAAAATGGGAATTGATGTCAAAGGAAAGATTGTGATTGCGAAATATTACGGTTCGTGGCGCGGTATAAAACCCAAACTCGCCGCCGAAAAAGGCGCCATTGGCTGTATTATTTATTCAGATCCCAAAGATGATGGGTATGTGCGCGGCGATGTGTATCCAAAAGGGGCTTATAAAAATAAGACGGGGGTTCAGCGCGGTTCTGTGATGGATATGCCGTTATATCCCGGCGATGTACTTACGCCTGGTTATGGTGCTACAAAAGATGCCAAACGATTGGATCGCAAAGATGCGCCCACTATTACGAAAATCCCTGTTTTACCCATTTCCTACGAAGATGCGCAGCCTTTACTTGAAGCTCTTGCCGGTAAAGTTGCGCCAGAATCCTGGCGGGGTGGTCTGCCAATAACTTACCACATTGGTCCCGGACCGGCAAAAGTGCATTTAAAACTTGAATTTGACTGGCAGCTGCAACCTGCCTACGATGTGATCGCAAAATTAAAGGGAACCACATATCCGGAAGAATGGATCATGCGCGGCAATCACCACGATGCATGGGTGCACGGTGCTGCAGATCCCGTGAGTGGGATGGTCGCCCTGATGGAAGAAGCTCGCGCGATGGGTGAGCTGGCCAAAGCTGGAAAAGGACCAAAAAGAACTGTTGTTTATTGCGCCTGGGATGCTGAAGAACCCGGTCTGATAGGTTCTACAGAATGGGTGGAAGATCATCAAGCCGAACTGAAAAAACATGCAGTTGCCTATATAAACACCGATGGTAATGGTCGCGGATTTCTGGAAGTAGGTGGCTCGCACACCCTAGAGGAAATGGTAAAACAAGTGGCGATGACCATTAATGATCCGCAAACAAATGTTTCGGTGGGCGCGCGTAAAAAGGCCGCGAATGAAGTGGAGGGTAAAGAAGGTGATTTTAAACTGTCGGCACTTGGCTCGGGATCAGATTATACGCCATTTATTCAGCATACGGGTATTCCATCGCTTAATTTAGGTTTTGGTGGCGAGGATTCTGGCGGTGAATACCATACCATTTATGATACGTTTACGCATTACAAACGTTTTAAAGATCCTGATTTTGCCTATGGCGTTGCCCTGGCGGAAACTGCGGGTACCATAACTTTGCGTTTAGCAAATGCAGATATTTTGCCTTTTGAGTTTAAAAACTGGTTCCGTACAGTTTCTGGTTATCTTGATGAGATTACGGCAGCAACCGAAACCATACGTAAGGACACCGAAAAGCACAATAAGCTTGTTACTGAAAATGCATATGAACTGGCCGCCGACCCAAAAGAAACTTTTGTAAAGCCCATTAAAAAAGCTGAAGTGCCTTATTTGGATTTTGCCCCGTTGCAAAATGTGCTGGCCAAATTAAAGGAAACCACTGACGCTTTTAATACAGCTGCGTTGGAAAAACTTTCGCAGGGTGAAAAAGAAAAAGTCAATCAGAAGTTAATGAAGTTGGAAGCAGCTTTGCTGGATGAAGAAGGCCTGCCTAGAAGACCGTGGTTCAAGCATGAACTTTATGCACCAGGTTTTTATACGGGTTACGGTGTAAAAACCTTGCCAGGAGTGCGCGAGGCCATTGAACAGGAAAACTGGAAAGAAGCTCAAAATGAGATTGAGGTTCTTGCAAAAACATTGGCAACGTTCAATACCGCTTTAATGGATATCAGCACGCCTAGATAATACATTGAATCTAATTTATTAAATATAAAAACCTGTGCGAAAACACAGGTTTTTTGTTTTTTTAAAATCGGTCAAATTAGCCTAAGAATAGCCTTAAAATACCCAAATTCAGCCTATTTTTAATCTTGTTCCACAAAGAGGTTTTCAAGAATGGATTTCATTTCCATCTTATCTTGCGCGATAGATTCTACAGTTTTCCAGGTTTCATCGTTGATTAATATTCTCAAATCCTGTTTTACCTGTGGAATTTTACCAAAGACTTTAAGCAGTTTTTCATCCCATTCCTGATGATAATTCTTAAGATCATCTGGATATACAATTTTACGCTCTGTGTTCTCTTCTATTCCGCGAAACGGTTCTGTAATATTGAGATACCCGTAATCGTCAGTCAATTGTTCGCCTGGTTGTATGTCCCTGATAGCGATCTCAAAATCATAAGCGGTCGAGAGGCAGTTAGAATCAAAACTGTGGTTTACAAACCTCCCATTATCCCAGCAGAGCACAAAATTGCCATGTTTATTGCGGTAACAGTAAATGTCTATAATGTTTTTATAAAAAGGTGTCATTGCTTCAAATTGCTTTGGAGTAAATTCCTGATCAAGCTCATCAAGCGCCCAGGTTATCGTTCCCGCTGGAATAAATTGGGTAGCAACGACGCCAAAGCCTACTTCGTCGCTGATATAACTAATTTGAGTATGTGGGTGAATCATAAAGTTTTTGGATGAATAAATTAACTATCAGTTATAATATCCTATCAAATATATGTAGGAATAATTAAATAAACGCGAGTTTTTTTTGTTCATATCGTTAATATTTAGTCAAAATTCTGATGCTTATTAGAACCCTTCGTAATTAAAAAAAGTGCCCATTTAGGGCACTTTTTAATATCAAAAGGTCATTTTTTGAGTTTACATTTCACCAGCAAAAAATACGGCATTCATCATTAGTTTATTGGTGCCGTACCAGAATGCCCTAAAGTTAGTATTGTCTGTAAAAAGGATCACTTGACCCCTGCCCAGACCATCCTGTACAAAAGGTCGGGAGTTTTTAAGCATCTCAAGATTGATATCACTGATATAACCTGCAACAAGCGGTTTTGCACTGTAGGTAATGGGATTTTTAAAGCTGGTGGAATCTTTCTCTATAAAAACCGTCGTGTCCCTAAAAAGATTGACCGTTTTATGATCATAACCAAAATTAATTGGGTGAGATCGATCAAGATCTGCTTTAAAAATGGCGCCGCCTATAACCTGTGCTCCATAAAAATCATCCTTTTGCTCAAAACTTATGTTCTTTGCCTGATTTTCGGTCTCTTTTAAGGTAAAATCAAGCAGCTTATTATTTTTCAAATAACTGGCACTTTCTTTAAAAGCGATAAGCGTACCTCCATTTTCTATCCAGGTTTTTAGTTTTGTAGTAGCCCCAATATCTAGAGCACTCCCATAACCGCTGGGCAGAATAATGGTAGTGTACTTGCTCAGATCATCACGGCCCATATTGCGGGTATCCAGTTTTGTGATGCGCATATCATAGCGCGTATCAAATAGGTGCCAGATTTCCCCGGCATCATACGGAGAGATTCCTTCTCCCACTATAAGGCCAACTTTTACGGGATTGAGAGCTTCAAAAAGTCGGCTGCCCATATCAATGCCTTTACTGGTGAGTCCAGAGCCAATGCCGGTAATGCGCACCGCATTTTCTTGCGCGAGCCCATTCATGAACTGCTGCATTTCCTGACTGCTTTTATTCTGATTTTGAAACGGCACGAAAACCGTCCCATAATCATATTGTTTTCCGGCAAGGGTGAAAGGTTGCATGGCTACTTTTGCACGCAGATCAGCATTTAAAACGGTGTTCAGTACTTTTGGTGCGTAATAATCGTCCCAGTTGATCAAATAACCATAACTGCCGTTTTCAACCGTGGGAACCGTTGGAAATTCTAAGCTGTCTATTTTAATTTTGGCGAGATCTGCATCAGCTTTATTCGTGAAGTCGAGATTGAATGCCAATGGAAAGCTCCAGGCCGAAATATCGTAAAAAAGACTATCAGAAAAAGTGGTTCTCTCCTGAAACATGGCTTTCAACAACCGACTGAATTTCTGTTGTTTTGGAACAATATAGGTACTTCCCTTTTTAAAATCGGTATCGTTCTCTTTAAAATCGGATTCACTTTTATAAAGCTCAATATGTTGTCTTTCCAAGATTTGAGCCAAGTGATAAGCGCGTGCAGGATCAGTTGAACTTCCAAAGGCGTATGCGTCGTTACCTGCTTCCTTTCGCGCATTAGCGAAAAAATTACGCTGATAATCCAGTAATTTCACGCGCATATTCTGGGCTGCCGCCAAGGTGGAGAGAAACGCGGTAAACTGGTTGCGAATGGTAAAAGGAAAAGTGAGGATCCCATTTACGGTTTCCTGCGCATGGCCGCGTGAACTTGCCTGTTCAAAAAGAATCCCTACAGAACCGTTGACATCTGGGAAAGTTGAGCCCTTTCCGTAGTAAAAATCATCATAATCTTCTTCCGTATAATAAAGAGAGCCCAATTTATCAAATGCGGCGGCGTGATAATTGCCTATTTCTTTGGTAAGTTCTTGATTGAGCGCAGGAGTAAGTGGGTTGGTACGGCTCTGTATTCCCGGTTGAAAGAAAAAAGAAGAGTTGCTGCCCATTTCGTGATGATCCGTAAGAATATTGGGATACCACGCGTGAAAAGTTTCAATTCGTGCCTGTGATTCTGGTAATTGTACGGGTAACCAGTCGCGATTCATGTCAAACCAATAATGGTTGGTACGCCCGCCCGGCCAAGTCTCATCATATTCACGGTCTTGTGGATCTGGATTGATATTTTGACTTTTATTTGTATTTACCCAGTTTGCGAAACGCTGTAAACCGTCTGGGTTAAAAGAAGGGTCAAAAAGAATTACGGTATGTTTTAGAAGTTGTTCAATTTCTGGTCCTTCCGCGGCAGCGAGATAATAGGCCACAAGTAAGCCAGCGTTGGCACCACTGGGTTCATTGCCGTGTATACTCATGCCTTGATAGGTCACAATGGGCATACTTTCCAGATCTAGCGCCGCGGCACCGTTTTCGGTAAGGGCGAAGTGGTTTTTACGTATTT
>JBBPYO010000207.1:0-3065 GCA_038199845.1 Flavobacteriales bacterium | reverse complement strand
TGAACTACTGTTTCCTTTCCATGGTTTTAGTTAATTATTAGGCAATTACTAACGATAATCGCGCTTTATCGCGGTTTTTAATTTATGGCTTTAACGCCATATTCCTAATAATTAATTAAATTTCAAATAGCATGAAAACAGAAATGATCGCAGTCTACATACTTGTAGCTGCACTTGTAATTGTACCTTATATCGCCATTATTATGTTTGGTTCTGGTAAAGGAAAAAAATTAAATAAACGTTTCAACGAAGAGGTTAAAGCAAAAGGCTTAAAAATTACTGAAAAAGACAGTTGGAACCGTCATATTGTTGGCGTAGATAAAGAAAAGCAAATTCTGGTTTTTTCTCAATATAATGAAGATAATACCGTAAATACATTAATTATCAATCTGAATGAATTGACAGCCGTCGATATTTTTCAAAAGATAAATGTTATTAAAATTGACAATAAACGTAGCGAAATCCTAGAGAGTTCAGGGCTTGATTTACGTCTTTTAAATGATCAGAATCATCAGATTCGATTTTATGATACGCGCATAGATGTTGCGCAAAATTACGAGCGTGAACATGTCGAAAAATGGAGAACGCTTTTACTTAGCCTTAAGAAGCCAAAAACTAGTTTAACAAATAACGTAGCCGCGTAAGCTTTTCTAAAGTAAACTAAAAAAACAGCTGGGGAAACCTGGCTGTTTTTTTAGTTATAATCCGTGCTACCAGCTTTTCTTTGATTTCTTTTCCGAGTGTTTTCAGCAGAAAATCATTTTTAATCTATTTTAAAAACATAAGTTCAATCTAAGCAAGATGTGCTAAATCGAGTGAAATTCTGAAAGAATTTAGTGTCGAGATCTATATTATTTTTCAAAAATCGCTCTAAATGACAATTTTCAAAACTTTATTATATTATATCGAACTTAGGTTAAAATCTCTTATTTATACTCAGATACAAAATGCAGTATCACATTCGGATATTTCTGTTGGGTCATTTGTAACGTAAAAGGAGAATCTGCGAAAAATACCATATGGCCGCGTTTGTCTTTGGCCAAAAATCGCTGTTTCACCCTAATAAATTCCTTATATTCCGCACTTTTTGGATCTTTTGGTTCAATCCAGCAGGCTTTGTAGACGTTAAGGGGTTCGTAGGTGCAAATGGCGCCATACTCATGTTCCAGCCGGTATTGAATTACTTCATATTGAAGCGCGCCCACGGTGCCAATTACCTTTCGACCATTGAGCTCTAGCGTAAACAACTGCGCAACACCTTCGTCCATAAGTTGGTCGATGCCTTTTTCCAGCTGCTTTGATTTCATGGGATCAGCATTATTGATATATCTAAAATGCTCTGGTGAAAATGCTGGGATTCCTTTGTAATGTATACTTTCTCCTTCCGTAAGGGTGTCGCCTATTTTAAAATTTCCTGTATCGTGCAGACCTACAATATCACCGGGATAAGAAACATCTACGATTTCCTTCCGCTCCGCGAAAAATGCATTGGGGCTAGAGAATTTTAATTTTTTATTGTGGCGAACATGTAAATACGGTGTGTTCCGCTCAAAAACGCCTGAAACTATCTTTACAAATGCCAGTCGGTCGCGATGTCTCGGATCCATATTGGCGTGTATTTTAAATACAAAACCTGTAAACTCTTTCTCGTTAGGCTTAATCAGTCGTTCTTCGCTCTGCTTGGGGCGCGGCGGGGGCGCTATTTCAACAAATGCATCCAACAATTCGCGTACTCCAAAATTATTCAGCGCCGAACCAAAGAAAACCGGTTGCTGCTCTGCATTGAGATACGCTTCCCTGTCAAATTTTGGATACACGCCGGTTATCAATTCTATGTCTTCGCGCAGCTCAGTTGACGCATCTGTGCCTATAAGTTCTTCCAGAAAATCGTCCTGTAGATCATTGATTTCTATGGTTTCCTCAATATTCTTTCGGCTGCTGCCGCTAAAAAGATTGATATTTTTCTCCCAGATGTTATAAATACCCTTAAAATCATAACCCATTCCTATGGGAAAACTCAACGGAGTCACCGTAAGATTTAGTTTTTGTTCAATTTCGTCTAAGAGTTCGAAGGCATCTTTACCTTCACGATCCATTTTATTGATAAAAATGAGCATGGGGATTTTGCGCATGCGGCAAACTTCCACCAGTTTTTCGGTCTGTTCTTCAACACCTTTAGCAACATCAATTACGACGATCACACTGTCAACTGCGGTTAAAGTCCTAAAAGTATCTTCGGCAAAATCCTTGTGACCAGGCGTATCAAGAATATTGATTTTAATACCCTCATATTCAAAAGCCAACACAGAAGTAGCCACCGAAATACCTCGTTGGCGCTCGATTTCCATAAAGTCACTGGTCGCGCCTTTCTTGATCTTATTTGATTTTACGGCACCCGCTTCCTGAATAGCGCCGCCAAAAAGCAGCAGTTTTTCAGTAAGAGTAGTTTTCCCGGCATCGGGGTGAGATATGATCCCAAAAGTCCTTCTGCGCTTTATTTCTTTGGCAAGATTCATCTGTAAATTTTAAGGCTGCAAATATACCATTTCTCAACGTTTTAGAAGGTGTTATACACCGTTCTTAAAATAGCTAAAAATGATCTTTTTATAGGCAAAAATGGCTAAATAGGCCTACTTTTTAGACCAATTTGTTGTGATAGCGCGCACTTGTATATTCTAAGAAGTAATGAATTACCTTTGTTTACAGCAGGCGCGATTTGTACCTTTACGCCTTAAAAAATAGTATGGCTGAAGAAATGGTAATACTGGTAGATGAAAACGATAAGCAGGTAGGGCTCATGGCTAAAATGGAGGCACATGAGAAAGCACTTTTGCACCGCGCTTTTTCGGTTTTTATTTTTAATGAAAAAAAGGAACTTATGTTGCAGCGTAGAGCGCTGGGCAAATACCATTCTCCGGGATTGTGGACGAATACTTGCTGCAGTCACCAGCGACCAGGAGAAACAAATATTGCCGCCGGAAGCCGCCGTTTACAGGAAGAAATGGGATTTACCACTGCACTTACCGAATCGATTTCCTTTATTTATAAAGCGCCTTTTGACAACG
>JBBPYO010000206.1:0-5491 GCA_038199845.1 Flavobacteriales bacterium | reverse complement strand
TAATGTGTTTACCTACTTTTCCAGGATTGTCATCTATAAAACCCACAATGGAGAAAGATTCAGAGCCCTCTCTGGCCATTACGCTATGCGTAATCTGACCTGATTTTCCCGCGCCATAAATCATAATATTGTGCTTCGGTTTTATTTCCTCATTGAAGGAAAGGTACATATATTTAAATGCAAACCTACTAGAGGTGAGGGCAAAGATATTAAGAAGAAAAAACATGCATAATACCGCTATGGGAACATGCATTATTTCTGTGTTTGCTGCTAAATTATTGAAGATGTTAAAGAGTATCCCAAATAAAAAAGTAAGGATAAGCGCCTCAAAGAGTAATTGAACATCCTTAAGCCCCGTATGCCTTACAACACCTTTATATGAGCCAATAATAAGAAAGCTCAGTAGAGATAATGCAAGTATAAATGGGAGTTGAGCTTTAAAATTTTCTGTATTAAAATTAAAGGTCAGTCCAAACCGAATGGTATATGCCATTAGGAACATCACTGCAGAAATACAGAGATCTATGAAAAGTACGAGCCATTTTGAGGCATACTTTCCAGAATGCTTTTTAACAAACTGTTTTATCATTATCCTATATTTTTAATTATACCCACTACTTTTTCCAATTCTTCCTGCTTCAGGTTAGAACCACTTGGAAGACATAATCCCCGTTCAAATAGATCTTCAGAAACACCATTGTTAAAAGTTGGACAATCTTTAAAAACAGGCTGTAAATGCATGGGTTTCCATAATGGCCTGGATTCTATATTAAAAGTTTCAAGAACTTTTCTAATTTCCTCACGTCGTTTAAATGAATTTGTCAATATGCACGATAACCATCTGTTTGATAAAACATTTTTTGGCTCTTCCAGAAAAGTGATGTCTGATATATCTGAAAGCTGGTCTACATAAAAGTCGTAATTCTTCCTTCTCGCTTTCACGCGCTCATCAAGCACCATTATTTGACCGCGGCCTATGCCAGCGGTAATATTGCTCATTCTGTAATTATAGCCTATCTCAGAATGTTGATAGTGGGGAGCTTCATCTCTCGCCTGACTCGCTAAAAAGATCGCTCTTTGTTTTATAGAAGCCTTCTTACTTACTAATGCACCACCACCAGAAGTTGTAATAATCTTATTACCATTAAAAGAAAGAGCTGCCACCTCACCAAAGGTTCCACAATGTACTCCATGATAAAAACTTCCCAAGGCTTCTGCGCTGTCTTCAACCACGGGGATATCATATACCGCTGCAATTTTATGGAGTTCCGAAACTTTATAGGGCATACCATATAAGTGAACTGCTATGATTGCTTTCGGCTTAGTACCTTTATCCAGTAAAGTTTTGATTGCCCTTTCGAGCTGTTCGGGACACATATTCCATGTATCTTTCTCACTATCTATAAATACAGGTTCTGCTCCAATATATGCAATGGGATTTGCAGAAGCTGCAAAAGTAAAGGACTGACAGAGAACGGTGTCGCCACGATTAACACCTACAAGTTTGAGACCTAAGTGAAGTGCAGCAGTACCTGAGGATAACGCAGCAACATGGGTAGATTGTTGTAAATAGGATTCAAGATCAGCTTCAAAACCATTTACATTAGGTCCGAGCGGGGCTATCCAATTTTCTTCAAATGCTTTTTTAACAAATTCTAATTCCTCACCCCCCATATGTGGAGATGAAAGCCAAATCTTAGTATTTTTTATTTCGATCATGAAATGCGTTCTTAAATAATTTCAATATTTAATTAAAATAATCCAGAACTATTCACATATTTCAACCACAAAGCTTAATAATTAACTTATGTAAATATATTGAATAGTTATAATCATTATAATGAGGGGTTCATTGTGTCAAATATCATGAAAAAAATCATAACGTAGCAAAATTCCTACGCTATTTTCGACAAACATCTTCATTTTGACGCTAATTTTATCGTTTTCTACTAATTAAATTTAAAATAATGCCAAATTTAAAAGTAATTTCGATCTTTAACTACCTCATTATATTGTTTTTATCTTTGCCTTATTTTAATAATTGTAATGACTAAATGAATCAGCGAATAAACGTAATTTTTATGTCGTTATCTTTAAATGAACATTAATTAATTTAATTTTAAGACTCTTTAAGCAGTTTTTAAGGATTTGATGAAAATCTAGATGTTTTTAATGCCTTTCTTATAGTTTTTTTCTTTTATAATACTAAGTTATATAAATTATTCTTATCTAAATGAAATGCCTTCACGCGTTTCTATTTGGCAGTTTCGATCGTAGTTAAGATTTATTTAAAAAACTATCGCGCTTCAAGCTTATTTATAAATTTAAACCTGCTAATCTATTTTAAGTTTCTGTTTTCAAAATTAAAATTTAGAATCAATTTCTGAATCCCAATTGTCAGATTGCCAGAGAACGATCGTTCCATCAAAAGTTGATATGATTGTGAAATGTAGTAAATAGGAGGAGCGTTTATTTTAATAAAAATTAATCGAAGAATTTATGAGTGAAGAGAATAAGATAGAAGGAATGGGCGCCATTGTTACAAATGAAGGCGTTGCATTTAGGGTTTGGGCACCCAATGCGCATCGGGTTACTGTAGTAGGTGACTTTAATGACTGGCACAATGATAATAATGAACTCTTCTCAGAAGATAATGGATATTGGTACACCTTTGTCGATAACGCTCAAGTAGGTCAGCAGTATAAATATTATATCTGTAATGGTGATCAGGAACTTTATAAAATTGATCCTTATGCGCGTGAGGTAACTAATAGTAATGGTAATGGAGTTATAGCTAAATTAGATTTTGACTGGTCAACACCAGATTTCAAAATAGCTTCTTGGAATAGTCTTGTAATTTACGAATTACATATAGGAACATTTTTTAGAAAAAATAAAGATGATATTGGTGATTTTGATTCCGTTTCTTCTCATCTCTTATATTTAAAAGCTCTTGGGATCAATTGCATAGAACTTATGCCTGTAGCGGAATTTCCCGGCGGTCAATCATGGGGTTACAATCCCTCACTTCCCTTTGCCATAGAGCAGGATTATGGTGGGCATTATGCACTGGCCAGTCTTATAGATAAAGCGCATAGCATGGGAATTGCTGTCATCATGGATGTTGTTTTTAACCATTTTGGACCTTCAGACTTAGATTTATGGCGTTTTGATGGTTGGTCAGAAAATGATGGCGGTGGCATCTACTTTTATAATGATTGGAAAGCCAGTACACCGTGGGGAAGTACGAGACCGGATTATGGCAGAGCAGAGGTGCGGCGTTATATCAGGGATAATGCTTTAATGTGGCTAGAGCAGTTTCATTGTGACGGTCTTCGCTGGGATGCTACCGCTTTTATTAGAGAGGCAGATGGAGGTCTGGGGATGGAAAATGCGCTGGAAGAAGGTATACAGATGATGCGTGACATCAATGTAGAAATACAGGAGAAATATCCTGAAAAACTCCTCATAGCAGAAGATTTGATGAATAAATCTTTTATTACTAATGGAGTAGATTTTGGAGGACTCGGTTTTAACTCGCAATGGGATGCGAGCTTTGTGCACCCTTTGCGCAAACTGCTTTCCGAAATGCAGGATAGTGATAGGGATCTAGATGTGCTGGAGGAGATTCTTCAATTTAAGTATAATGACAAGGCTTTTCAACGTGTGATTTACGTAGAGTCCCATGATGAAGTAGCAAATGGTAAAGTGCGTCTTCCAGAAATGATACAGCCAGGAGAAGCTGATAGTGCTTTCGCAAAAAAGAGGGCAGTACTTGGTGCTGTGTTGGTGCTCACCGCACCAGGCATTCCCATGCTTTTTCAAGGTCAAGAGTTTCTATCGGATAAATTTTTTAAAGATGATGACGGTATAGACTGGGACAAATTTTCTAAATTTAAAGGAATTACCAAGTTGTTTAGGGATTTGCTTCAGTTAAGAACTGGCCAGGATGGTGCAGCTTGGGGACTTCAGGGAGAGAATATCACTATTTTTCACAAGAACAATCAGGATAAAATAATTGCATATTATCGCTACGATTCAGATGCGATGGATCACGGAGTAATTGTGATCGTAAATCTCTCAAACCAGAAATTTGAGAACTATAAATTAGGAATTCCAAAACCTGGAAAATGGATAAATAAAATAAATACCAGTTGGAAAGGATATGACTGGGAATTTGGTAACGCTCAGGTAGACGATTTTGAAACGTTTGAAGAAGTTCTCGATAATCTGTCAAACGCGGCAAGTATTACGGTGCCTGCTTATTCTGCATTGATTTTTACCCGATTATTATTTAAATAATACTTTTATTAAACTAAAGTACGGTATACTCACTTTTGTCAGAAATGATTGAGATTTTAATAAAAATCGTGGAGTTACTTATTTGTTAACCACTGGTTGAGCTTTTATTTCTTAATTTTATGTATAGTATTATTAGGAAATTAATCTTTAAATCATTTACTATGAAAACGCCTATAATGAGTTCCTTCAGCAGCACGGTGGCAGACCAACAGTATGAAACCATAGAATGGTTAAAGGAAGCGCAGTTTTATCTTGATGAGATAGAGGTATTTCAACGTATAATTCATGATAAACAACTTCCTAACCATGTAGGTGAGCAGATTAGTAGAGATGTTGATCTCAATTTAAGTACTATGGCAGATAAAATTCAGAAAGATGTGGTACGGCGTCTTATAGATCACGAATCCTATTTATACACTCTTGATAATCCTGAGGTTGCAATTGTTGAGCAGCAGTTCAAAGAAAAACATTATGCAGTGGCAATGATTGTTAAAAAACTCAAAGATGGGATTAATAATTTAGAGGGCCAGGTTCAGAAATTTATGCTTCAAAAGGAATTTGGAGTGCGTGCATCAACTTAATAGATTTAAAAAATAGCTGAAAAATGGGTTTTTAAAGCCCATTTTTTGGTTAATAACGACTAATAATTAAAAATAAATATGCAAAAACCAAATGATAGACTGCATGGACAAACATGCATAGTCACTGGTGCAAATTCAGGTATAGGCGAAGCCGTTGCTACCGCAATAGGTCTTGACGGTGCTAATGTGGTAGTAAATTACATATCAAAACCAGAAAAAGCGGAAGAAGTTGCCCATCAAATAAGTATAAATAATATGTGCGGAGACGCCATTGCAATAAAATGCGATGTAAGTAAAGAGGATCAAGTTCAAGATCTTTTTAAGAAAACTATAGATCATTTTGGCACGGTGGATATTTGTATCCCTAACGCAGGTTTGCAAAGAGATGCACCCATGCATGAGATGAGTCTGGCAGACTGGCAAATGGTTATAGACGTTAACCTTACCGGTCAATTTTTATGCGCCCGGGAAGCATTACGTGAATTCTTGCGCCGTGGGATGCGGCCAGAAGTTTCTTCTTCACTGGGCAAGATTATTAATATGAGCTCCGTGCATCAGATTATTCCATGGGCTGGTCATGTCAATTATGCGGCTTCAAAAGGCGGTAT
>JBBPYO010000205.1:0-2018 GCA_038199845.1 Flavobacteriales bacterium | reverse complement strand
TACTTCTTTCCAGTTTACCACATTCCAAACAGCCTCAATATATTTAGGACGTTCATTCTGATATTTCAGGTAATATGCATGTTCCCAAACATCAAGTCCTAAAATTGGCGTTCCACCACAGCCCGTATCTGGCATTAATGAGTTATCCTGATTTGGTGTAGAGCATATTTCCACTTTACCACCTTCATGTACACATAACCAAGCCCAGCCTGAGCCAAAACGTGTGCCAGCGGCTTCCGCAAATTTAGATTTGAAATCTTCAAAAGATCCGTACGCCTTTTCAATTGCAGTTGCTAAATCACCTTCGGGCTTGCCACCACCATCTGGACTTATAACCTCCCAGAATAAACTGTGATTATAAAAACCGCCGCCATTATTTCTAACAGCGTTATTTTTCATATCTAAGTTACCTAAGATATTCTCTATAGATTTTCCTTCAAGATCTGTCCCTTCTATTGCAGCATTTAATTTATTGGTATAACCCGCGTGATGCTTATCGTGATGTATTTCCATCGTTTTAGCATCTATATTAGGTTCGAGCGCGTCAAACGCATATTTTAATTTCGGTAATTCAAAAGCCATTATATAATAATTTTTTGATTAATATTCAGTTGTTTTCCAAAGTTAACAAAATAGAGGCATTAAGCATTATATTGACTGTTATAAATGTCTTAAGGTTTGGATATCACCCCCAAAAATAGTAACCTGATTCCGGCTCAAGTCCTTTTTTAGTATCTTCGGGCGATGCAAGAACAACATGCGATTTCAGTCTATAATGCTTCCGCGGGATCGGGTAAGACCTTCGCGCTCGCGAGCAACTACCTCAGCATCCTTTTGCGGAGCAGCAGTTCTTTTAAGTACCGCCAAATTCTCGCCATCACTTTTACAAATAAAGCCGTGGCCGAGATGAAGTCTCGTATCATTGAGAACCTCAAAGATTTCGCTTATGGCGAAAAACTGGAACAATCTGCCATCTTTAATACCATACAGAAGAACACTGGGATGACACTTGATGCCATACGCATCAAATCTGAACAGATCCTGCGTAACATTATACAGGATTATGCCTCTTTTGATGTGGTGACCATAGATAATTTTACGCACCGTATTATCCGGTCTTTTGCTCGGGATCTCAAAATTCCGCAGAACTTTGAAGTAGAACTCAATACACGCGAGGTATTGGAACGTGCGGTTGATAATCTAATAGATCGCGCCGGCAGGGACCCATTGCTCACTCCCGTGCTGCTGGATTATGCGATTGAGAAAATAGATGATGACAAAAGCTGGGACATTAGCCGCGACTTTTACGATATCGCGCGCCTGCTCCTCAGTGAAAACGATCGGTATTTTATTGCTTTGCTAAATGAAAGGTCGCTGCAGGATTTTGCTGCGCTAAAAAAAGGTCTCAAGGGGAAAATTAAGCGCTGGGAAAAAGAAATCATTCAGGAAAGCCACGATCTCTTAGATTTTATTGCTTCCAAAGAACTCCTTCCCGAACATTTTTCCGGAAAATACCTTCCCAATGCGCTGCAGAAGTTTTCCGAAGGGAATTTTACTTTTAATCCAGATTCGGGTTGGGTGAAAAATATGGGCGATCAACCTCTCTATAAAAAAACCCAGAATCAGGGAATTAAAGACATTCTAGATTCTCACGCAAGCGAAATAACCTCCCTTTTCAGCCAAATAACGGTCAAAATCACCCAATTATCGCTTAACCAGGAGCTTTTAAAAAAAATAACGCCCTTGTCCTTATTACAGGCCATTAATAAAGAAGTACAACAGATCAAGGCCGATAAAAATCTATTGCTGATTTCAGATTTTAATGAAGTCATTAATAAAAATATTGCAAACCAGCCCACTCCCTTTATTTATGAACGTCTTGGGGAGCGTTATCAGCATTATTTTATAGATGAGTTTCAAGACACGTCCATCTTGCAATGGGAAAATCTCATTCCTCTTATAGATAACGCGGTAAGTACCGGCGAACGCACAGAACCATCTAACAGTTTAATGCTTGT
>JBBPYO010000204.1:0-4159 GCA_038199845.1 Flavobacteriales bacterium | reverse complement strand
TCATCGCCCTGAATACCATCTCCTAACCAAATAGTATTTGAAATGCCAAAATATTCTTTAAAAATCGCCTCATAATCGATTTTGGTAAGACCGTGATTACGCACCTGTATGTCTGGATGTAATAAGCATTCTTCTGAAGTAATCATCGTGCCCTTGCCATTTGTTTCAAGTGCGCCACCTTCTAAAACTACCGGTTTTCCGTTGTAAACTGCCTGCGTAAGGGGAATATTAAGAATATTAGCCACTCTCTGCGGCACTATTCTATCTAATTTATAATTGCTGTATTTTGCCCAACCGTTAAAATTGAAGTTAAGCGCTTCACGCTGTCCGTTTGCATTTTTTACAATGATAGGACCAGAATCCCGCATCCAACTACGGTTAGTTTTCTGCTGAATAAAATGGATTTTTGCAAGATCTACCCAGGCGCGTTTCAGCATTTCTTCCACTTTGGACTGTAATTTCGGTGTAGCAATTACCAGAAATACCTTTTCAAAAGCGGAAACTTTTTTAATAAATTCCACAAACGCCCATTGAACGGCTTCATATTTTCCCGGCCAGTCATTACCATTATGGGGAAAACAGAGTAAAATACCTTCCTGCTGCTCCCATTCTGCCGGAAATCTTCTTTCTAAAATTTTCATTAATCCAATGCGCGTTTTGTGATTTCGCCGTAGGCATCAATTCTTCGGTCCCTAAAAAATGGCCAGTTCTGACGCACATTTTCCTGTAGATCAAGATCAACTTCGGCCATTAAAATTTCTTCCTGATCTTCTGAAGCCTGCGCGAGAATTTCCCCTTGTGGACCGGCAATAAAAGAACTTCCCCAAAACTGAATCCCTTCTGTACCTTCAATGTATTTTTCTAATCCTATTCGGTTTGCCGCCGCTACATAAATCCCATTGGAAACCGCGTGGCCCTTCATGGCGTTCATCCATGCTCCTTTCTGATTGACACCATACTGCTCTTTTTCTTTAGGATGCCAACCTATTGCGGTGGGATAAAATAGTACTTCTGCTCCCTGCAATGCCGTGAGACGTGCAGCTTCAGGATACCACTGATCCCAACAAATAAGTGTGCCCAACTTTCCTTTTTCAGTCTCAAAAGCCTTAAAACCAATATCTCCAGGGGTAAAATAGAATTTCTCGTAAAAATGCGGATCATCTGGAATATGCATCTTGCGGTATAGTCCAGCCTCACTTCCATCTGTGTCAATTATAAAAGCGCTATTGTGATAAATTCCTGCCATACGTTTCTCAAAAAACGGAACGATAAGCACAACACCCAGTTCTTTGGCAAGCGCGCTAAATTCCTGAAAAGAAACTCCGTTGCGCGGCTCGGCGAACTTAAAATTATCAACATCTTCACTTTGGCAGAAATAATGACTGCTATATAATTCAGGAAGTAAGATCACTTCAGCACCTTTAGAGGCCGCTTCCCTCACCCAATTTTTGCACTTCTCGAGATTATTTGCGGGTGTATTGTTAAGATTGAGCTGTAAGACAGCAATGGAATATTTCTGTTTTGCCATGATTCAATTTTATAGCAAAAATAGCTGTTTTTGATTAAAATAAGTCAATTTACAATACTGATACTCTTTTAGAGAAAAGGCAGTAAAATTCAATTAAGTTCATACAAAATGAAATTCTTACATTATTACATACTTTCATTCTAATAATGCACTTTATCTGACTAATGAATCCCTTTGTCTGTTTTTTATTTTTTTTATGATTTAAAAAACCGTACATTCCGAGCCCAATAAGTGTCAGATGCAAAAAACTCATGTCTTATTAATACTGCTACTTCACGTCCTCCTACCTCAATATATCTGCTCTCAAAACGCTGTTGGAATAGGAACCACAACCCCGCGTACCACTCTTGAAATTGCCGGTGGGATGATCATATCTCAAAAACTGGATTTAGTGCGTAAAGAGAAAATAACGGACATAGATAGTTCTACGTTCTTGATTCAAAATGGGACCAATGAAATCAAAACGCTTGATGTAAGCAATCCTACCGGAGCCGCGCTGGGTTATATTCAAAAATATATCATTACAAATCCGCAAGGTGACTGGATCAACGATTTTGATACTCAGATAAATGCATCTGAATTTGTACTTATAAGTATTTCGGCCTTTTTTGACAGAGAACTTGTAATAAGTGGTAGTGGAAATGCACTCAATAACGGTAGCGCACCCTACACAGCTGCATTTATTGAAAATGGAACTTGGCACTTAATAGCCGATTTTCCTGTAGTTTCTAATAAGAATGCTGCAGAAATTGGCACCTGGACGTTTACCACATTAATTTATTCACAAGACCTTTCAAAACAATTTGGCACCGTCAATGTTCCTATGAACAATAAAAGCACAGCAGCTGCACTGGAAGCAGTAATAAAATAAAATACCCATGGAAAAAGCAACAGCTCTGTTTTTTTTCGTTTTTAGTCTGCATATGTTATCAGCCCAAGTGGGAATAGGCACCACAAATCCCCGAGCAGATCTGGAGGTAAGAGGGAACACTCTGGTACAGGAGAAAATGCAAATGGGAACCTTACCATTTGTACTACCGGAAGATGCAAATTTTAAATTACTTACCCGGGTTACCAATTCACAACCTCAAGGTAAAGTTGCGGTGCTTGATGTGGATAGTCTGGAAGTGGCTCCCGTAAATGTGATAAATTATAAATTTACCGGTATTAGCAAGGACAATTTACGCGATGTAAACCTACAATATGATGCCAATAAATACATTGTAGGGCTGGCAAATTTTAGATATGTGGGCGATGCAATTCTCAAAACCACTTCTAATAGCAAACAATCAGTAGGTGCATTTGTAACACGCACCTTTATTAGCAATAATACCTGGCACTTGGAAATACGTAACCGATTTCTTGATTTAGCTGTGGGAAAAACCATCACGTATTATGTCACGTTGATTGTATACGATAAATCATACTACAGAAATCTTCCAGAAATCGAAACAGATTTGAAAGGCAACAATACGGGTATCGCATCAAAAATACCTGATTTACAGTGATAAGCATGCAAAATATATTCTTACTTTTTCTGATTCTATTTAATTTTCAAATGAAAGCGCAGGTAGGTATAAACACGACCAACCCAATTGCAATGCTGCATGTGGAAGGTGATGTTATTTTGGACGGAAATCTTTATCTAGAAAAGCCGGGGGAATTTAATGTCATACGAGGATCAAAATTATTGGTCAATTCTCAGTCAAACGATATCCTTCAATATGACATTGAAGAAAGCAAATATGGCCCTATTAACTATGTGCAGTTTGCTTTTAAAAATGCAAATACCAACGGAATCAAGGATTACGATACAAAAATCTCTACTACCGATTATCTTGTTACCGTTCAGGGATATTATTTTACCGGGCCCAATAACAATACCAATATAATGCCCCACAGTAATGGTAATTCTAACGAAATACCGGGTTTTCAAATGTATGCCTATAAGAATACGACAACCAAAACGTGGTTTTTGCGCGGTTTTTTTAACAATGCAACATTTAGGTCTCCGTTAATGTCAGGGATTTATGCCGATGTTTCTGTGGATTTGTACATGAACCTCATTATATTCAGGAACGGTTTTATATCAAAACCTCAAGATGATGTCATCATAGACTTACAAAAATCGGAAACATTCACCGCACCTTTGCCTCCCGGTTTTTAAATTTAATGTTAGTCTGGCTGAGATTCCAGTTCTTCGAGATCTTTCCGTAGATCCAATTTCCTAAATTTCGGCGAAGCCAAACCGGTAATAAATACGGTAATCAAAGTCATACTACCACCAAAAACGACCGCCGTTACTGTTCCAAATAGCTTTGCAGTCAAGCCGCTTTCAAAAGCGCCCAGCTCATTAGACGATCCTACAAACATCGAATTGACCGAAGCAACTCTGCCTCGCATGTGATCTGGTGTTTTCAATTGTAGAATAGTCTGGCGGATGATCATAGAAACGCCGTCTGTCATCCCGCTCATAAAAAGCGCAAACACGGAGACCCAGAAAATGGTGGAAACACCAAAGACAATTATACAAACACCAAAACCAAAAATAGCCCCCAGCAATTTATAGCCTGCGTTTTTATTAAGCGGGAAATATGCCGAAGTAAACATAATAATCAGTGCGCCTACGGC
>JBBPYO010000203.1:0-2335 GCA_038199845.1 Flavobacteriales bacterium | reverse complement strand
TATGGGAAGTTCCAACCTTCCTCTAAAAGGCGATGGAGATCTTCCCAGAGCATAAATAAAAAATCCTTTGAATAAAAAAACGGTGACTTTTGGTCACCGTTTTTTTTTATAAACTTGATTTCCAGCTAGGAAAATTAAGAGAGCCTGCTTATCTACAGCGATGATTTCAGGTAATTCCGCTGGCTACGGAACTGTAATAATTCTGTATTTGTTATTGGCAAACCTAGGCCAAGAATTGCCATCTTCTGGTAACGATTTAAGACGGCTATGCTTATGAACCTAAGTATAGGATCAAGGACTAAATAAATAGAAATAAGCTTATTAATTCTGGAGGTAAAGAAAATTGGCAGTTTTCTAAAATCAAAACTTCCAACTCAAAAAACCCTGTGATTTCCTATTATTCCAAGCCTGACAGAATTATTAGATATACTTACAGGACATAATAATCAAGAATGTCAATTATTATCTGAAATTGGTCTTTTGCCCTAAAATTTTTGAGAATTTTTTTATAAAAATCATTATCTATATCCGTTATTCGTTCTAAAAGGAGTTTTCAGCAACGCGGAACAACCTTGTCCATTCCGGCAGAAAATGACAAGCCACAGAAACTGTCGGAAATCTATAAAAATGGACATAAATAGGACTATTTGGAGGAGAAACGAACATAAATTATTCGAAGATATGAGAGCTACGATAACCATTTAGACCTAAAACCTATATTTACTTTCAATAAATTTAGCGTTAGGGATTGAAGTGAATTTAAACGCACCTACCAGTAGGGAGTCTCTTTGCGAGGAACGAACAAAAAGATTGTGGCCAAAAGTCCGACCCGCAGGGAAACGCCCAAAAACCCATAAAAATGTTCGAAAATATTTAGGAGTTTAATAAAACTTCATGAATTTTGGAAAGGATATCATTCTTATAAAACACTTAGCGGTCATTCAAAAATCATTCAAAAGAACAATTTCAAATATGAAAATACCAATGTTTTTGAGCTAAGCAAAACGTATTCCAAAAAGCTCAGTAAACAGAATTGCAGATCAGCCATTTTCTAGAAAACACACTGCTAAAATTTAAATACTGGCGAGCAAGTTCGTTGCGGAAAGATCGACAGGAGCATCAAGGATTTCTTTGATAAGTTTATAAAGTTCTGGAATAACGTTTTGGGCAAGAGAAGTGTTACTGTTAAAAAGGACGCAAATACCAAGATCTTCACTGGGATAAATGGCGATTTCATTCCTATAGTCACTCACCGCACCGCCGTGATGCACCATAATTTCAACCTCTCCCGTTTTCTCCTCCTTGAACTCTTGCAAACGCCAACCGTGCGCATAATGCGAGGAAATATGACCAGGCCAATGCTGATAATAATGAGAATTTCCTTTTATTTCAACTTCTGGTTTAAACACCTCTTTAAGTACTGAATTATCGGCAACTTCTGGATTATGACCCAGTAGAAAACGCATCCATTTTGCCATATCCACCGCGCTGGCATTTATTCCGCCAGCAGCTACGGCATTAAAATATTTATCATTGATTTCACCGGTTTGCCAGCCATTACTGGTTCTCTGTTGGGGATATGCAATATTATTGTTAGCCATTAAGGTTTTATAATCCGTAGAGGCGTTTTTCATCTCCAAAGGCTGAAAAATCCGTTCTTTTAAAGATAGGTTGATGGATTTCCCAGCAGTTTTTTCCATCAGTGTTCCCGAGAGGGCAAACATAGCATTCTGGTAACTATACATTTCTCCAGGTTCTGAAATGGGCTTGATGTTTTTAAAACGTTTAGCGATGTCTTCTAAATCCAGTCCCGTCTCAACCAGATTGGTATAACTATGGTACGGCGTGCCTGAAGTTTGAGATAATATTTTAGCAAGAGTGATTTTTGATGTGTTTGCTGCTGAGCCTAATTGAAATTCATCTACATAATCTTGGACTTTAGAATCCCAATTTAATAAACCATCATTTACAAATATGCCAGCTAAGACACCAGCAAAACCTTTAGAAAGCGACCCCAGCCTAAATACGGTTTTACCGTTGATCGTATTTTTTAAGTCGGTTTTGCGTTTACCAAAGCCTCCTGAAAATAAAATTGAATCTCCATTTACAATACTCACACCGGCACCGGCAATTTCATTTTGATCCAATGCATTTTTAAAATATGCCGCTATAGCTTCTGCTATTTCCACTTTTTTTAAAGCAAAGATGCGCTCGTTTATAGTGGGGAGTTTAGGGGTAATTTCACGGGTTAACCATTCATTTGTTTCTAAAGGTTTTGGTTTGCCTGCAGTGACCGAAGTAAAAATTAATAAGATAAGAAGAATGGCGGGCCACG
>JBBPYO010000202.1:0-4988 GCA_038199845.1 Flavobacteriales bacterium | reverse complement strand
TTTTATGAAAAAGCTTTTTTTTAGGAAGTGTGAACATATTGAAAAGAATAAATCTTTATAATATCACATCGAAAAGACCCTTATCTATCAAAAAAAAGCGGCCAGATTGCCGCTTTTAGTTTCAACTAATAAACATCTTATTAAGTGATCTTAAAGTGCGCTAATACAACTTCACATTTAAAATATCAGGATTACACCAAATAATTAGCTCCTAATCAGATTTTAGATATAATGCTGAAATAAATTCATCATAACGAAAACTTATCTAGGGCTAATTACGGAGATACAATTCCATTATCGTTTTAATATTTTCCTCTAATGTGACTGTGCACTTTTTGGTTATAAAAATCTTCGAGCGATCGCATGAGTTCGCTGGACAGCGCGGGAAGTTCACTTACTTTTGCGTTTTGCGCAATATGTTTTGGCGAGCTGGCACCTGGTATTATTGCTGAAACTTCGTCGTGATCCAAAATCCAACGTAATGACATTTCCGCCAAAGTCATGTTTTCTGGACAAAGCTCTTTTAGTTCGTTAGTCAGTTCTACTCCCTTTTCAAATGGTAAGCCAGCGAAGGTTTCACCTACATTAAAGACCTCTCCGTTCTGATTAAAATTGCGGTGGTCGTTCTCTTCAAAAGTGGTGTCCTTTGTGAATTTTCCGGTGAGCAGACCACTAGCTAATGGCAATCGAACAATTATGCCGACGCCTTTGGCTTCCGCCTGCGGCAACAGTTCTTTGACCAGTTTCTGTCTAAAAATATTAAAAATTACCTGTAAAGATTGCAGTCCGTCTTGTTTTAAGCAGATCAGGCCTTCTTCCACACTTTCCACGCTAGCGCCAAAATGTACTATCTTTCCCTCTTTTTGCAAGGTTCTCAACCAGTCAAAAATTTCACCTTTATTTAATTCTTCGGTTGGAATGCAATGTAATTGTAGTAAACCGAGCTGTTCAACGCCCAGTCTTTTTATGGAAGCGTCCACGCAGTCCCTCAATCCTATTTCAGTATAATTATCCGGGAAAATGTCGCTATTACGACCAAATTTTGTCGCGACCTTCACCGATTTTTGATGGTTTTTCAGAAATTCTCCTAGCAGTTTTTCGCTGCGGCCATCGCCGTATACATCTGCAGTGTCATAAAACATGATGCCACTTTCAAATGCTTTATTCAAGATTTGCTCGGCTTCTTTCATTGCGATCTCGTTGCCCCAATCGGCTCCTATTTGCCAGCAGCCGAGACCCACTTCACTTACTTTAAATCCGTTTTTTCCTAATGTTCTATTTTTCATATAAAAAATGCGTTTTTTACGTGTTTTATGCCGATTATTGATTTTTTTCAGTGTTTTTCAGATAATATTCTTTTATACTTCTGTAATTAAGGTAAAATAGAACATTCAGAATTATTTTTCCTTAAATTTCACTTAAGACGTATTCTATTAAAGGAACAGTCCGAATGCATTTGAGAGGAAAAGGCTGAGGTAGAAGACACCTACAATTTTTAATTTCCACAAAAACAGTACCTTGTTGAAAAACAACTAAAGAATCGTTTCTGAAAATTCTCATCGCACCAGATTCATTTAAAGAAAGCCTAACTGCCAGCGAGGTTGCCGCTGCCATTGCAGAAGGAATACGTGAACTTTTACCCAATGTACTACTTGAAATTCTCCCTTTTTCTGATGGAGGTGAAAGCGTTTTCGAGCTTTTTTACACACTAAAAATAGGCAAACTAATCGCTTGCGAAACCTGCGATCCTCTGGGCAGACCTATACAAGCGCCTTATTTCTGCTTTAGTGACGCTAAAACTGCTTGGATAGAATTGTCACAAGCTTCTGGTCTTGCACTCCTTCAACCCAGTGAGCAAAATCCATTAAAAACCTCAACGTACGGTACCGGGCTACAATTAAAACACGCTTTAGAACAAGGCTATACCCAAATCACCCTAGGCATAGGTGGAAGCGCTACAAATGATATGGCCCTAGGAATATTTACAGCTCTGGGCGGCCAAATTTTTGACGTCCATAAAAAAACTCTTTCTCCTAATGGAGCAGCTCTTTTAAAATGTAATTCGCTGGATTTTAAAAATTTAAATTCATTATTAAGAAACACAACTATTACCGTTGCTTGCGACGTCAACAATCCTTTACTGGGCATGATGGGCGCTGCGCAAACCTATGCTGCACAAAAAGGGGCTTCCCCTCAAGATATTATCCAGCTCGAAACTGGAGCTCGACATTTATCCAAAATTATAAAAGAAAAAACCGGAGTAACCATTACCGAAATTTCCGGAGGCGGTGCAGCGGGCGGAACTGCTTCTGGCATGTATGGGCTATTTAACAGCAGACTGAAACCAGGTTTTGATTTTCTAAGTGTGTTTGCAAATTTGGAAGAAAAAATAAAAACCGCTGATTTAATCATCACCGGCGAAGGCAAAACAGATACGCAAAGTCAATATGGTAAAGTACCGTTTAAACTGGCCGAATGCGCTAAAAAACACAATAAGCCATTAATCCTATTCGCGGGAAGTGTAACTGCATCAGCCGATACGCTCCAAGCCGCGGGAATAAAAGCGGCATACGCAATAAAAACACCGTCAATGACCCTCGACTACGCCAAAGCCAACGCGTATGCTTTGCTGAAAGACTCCGTTAAACTAAATCTTAAAAAACACGTTTGAACAATGGGGTCGATCTACTTTTATTACGCTTTGAATTACATGCATTATCAAAAACACCAGATATTTAAACCACTCTTTTACAGGATCAATAAAATTTATGATTTGGCTTGAACTCATAGTCTTTAAGGTAATTTTTAATCCTAATTGTAAAAAACAAAAAGCCGACTCGTTAAAGTCGGCTTTTTATTTTTTTTGTTACATTCGGAGAAAGAACATTCGACTTGTTCATCGTTCAGAACGAACTTCCATCAATAATAATCAATCTCAATTAAGCATTTTCCAAGGCTCGTTTTGACTTTCGATATAAAAAATTAGGATATATGTTACGCTTTGCAAAACGGTTCAGTTTATCACTGTTTACCATTTTTATGTATATTTTTTTTGTAACGCCAAAATATTCATACGTGTTACCATCTAAAAAGGTAATTTCCAAAACCAGTCCTTTATGCTGAAAATCTTCAATTCCGGCAACGTTAATGGTTTCTGTATATTCTTCCAGGTTCGCAGCTTTTGTTTCTGGAGCAATACTTACTAGAAAGTGGTAACCATCTATGATTTTTCGGCTATTGACTTCTGCCTCTTCCTGTCTCTCATCACCATCTTGAAACTTGTCAGGATGCCATTCTTTTACCAGATCTCGGTAACTTTTTTTTAGGGCTTTTAGTTCGATATCCTTCTCAACTCCAAAGAGTTTCTTGTATTCAGTAATGCGTTTCATATTCTTGTGTGTTTTGCGGGCGCGAAAGTACGATTTAATAGTTTAATATTTTCTTTTGTAAGCACCGTTTTTTTGACTGGATTGAAATTTAGGGAATTCCGCGACATGTTAGTATATGACTTATTATCCAGTATAGCTAACCGCTTATTTCAAGGAATATATCTCAAAATTGGGTTATTTTTTAGTCAAATTAAGCCGTTTTTGGATCATTTTACCGGAATTTGTGCCTTTCCCAGCGAGGATGCACCTGATTCAATGTGTTGATTTTTGGATCATTTTCTGGACGATTCCTGTCATTTTCACACCTTCTTTAGCTGTTTTTGGGCGTTTCCCTGCGGGTCGGGCTTTACGTTGCAATTTTTTTGTTCGTGCCTCACAAAAAGGATTTCCACTTCAATCCCTAACGCAAATTCTAGTTTTTGATTAAATTATCCATTTTGAATTAATTCGAGCGGGTTTCTAGACTTTTCGAACTTTTTTTGGGCGTTTCCCTAGCGGGTCGGGCTTTTTGTTGCAATCTTTTTGCTCGTTCCTCGCAAAAAGGATTTCCACTTTAATCCCTAACGCGGGGGTTCGTTTTCAATAAAATCAGGGAATTTTACGAGCCAAATATTGACTTATTTTCAGTCAAAACAGGCTGATTTCGAGCTAAAATCCCCGTTTTTTTTTCAAGCGCTTTAAAAGTGAAATGCACCATAATTAAAGAATATAAATACGCACTTTTTTCTTTTTAAGCCGACTATTGTTTAGTTTTTCGACCAATTGATCGGCAAGCGCTAATGGCACAGCTACAAAAGCACAATCCTGTTTTAACTCAATATTGCCCAATTGTTCGTTCGATATATTTCCCTGTTTGATAAAAAGTCCGGCAATATCTCCCTTGGAAATTTTGTCTTTTCTTCCGCCCGAAATAAAGAGTGTTTCCCATGATTCTGCTTCCTTCGCTGCAGCTTGTGGAATTTCTATGGGATCTGTTTTTTCAATAAAATCCGGTAAAAGCTGGTTTTTCCATTGAAGCACATATGCAGTACCTTTTTCATTGACCCGCGCCGTTCTACCATTTCTATGCGTGAATTCTATGGTGGAATGCGGCAGCTCATAATGAATGATAAACTTCAGTTCAGGAATGTCAATTCCTCTGGCAGCAAGATCTGTGGCCACCAAAATCTGGCTGGTGCCATTTCTGAATTTTATAAGTGCACGCTCTCTATCTTTCTGCTCCATTCCGCCCGAAAAGCACGTATGGCTTATATTGTTTTCATTCAAGAAATCGCTGACCAGGTCAATACTGTCTCTAAAATTACAGAAGATAATTCCCGGTTGATTGCCAAGGAATAATACAAGTTTCAGTAATGTTGAGAGTTTGTTTTTATCGGGTGAAACTATAGTTTTAATGGTGAGTTTTGCGTCTTTTTTATCTGATAAATAATCAAGAACCGTAGGATTGTTCAATCTCACAAACTTGGGAACTTTAACTCCCTGTGTCGCCGATGTCAATATGCGTCTACGTACGGAAGGCAGTGCATTAAAAATTTCAATCATTTCACTTTCAAAACCTATCTCAAGTGATTTGTCAAATTCATCAAGTACCAAATCGTT
>JBBPYO010000201.1:0-12650 GCA_038199845.1 Flavobacteriales bacterium | reverse complement strand
TCGGTAATTTCCCTTAATCCCAATGTGCTTGAAGAAGCTCGGAAATTGGATAAAAACCGGTCAAAATCGATCGAGAAATACTCCATTTTTGGGATGCCGGTACATTTAAAAGACAATGTTAACGCTTCTGGAATGTCCACAACTGCTGGTGCAGTGGTTTTTGAAGATAATAACACCGATGATTCCTTTATTGTAAAACGCCTTAAGGAAAATGGAGCACTCATTTTAGGAAAAGCCAACTTGAGCGAGTGGGCGTATTTTTTCTGCGGCGATTGTCCCAGTGGTTATTCCGCGGTGGGCGGGCAAACCCTGAATCCGTATGGGCGTAAAATTCACGATACGGGCGGCTCGAGTTCGGGAAGTGGGGTTTCTATGGCGGCCAATTTTGCCGCTGCCGCTGTTGGCACCGAAACTTCGGGTTCCATACTTTCGCCTTCAAGCGCCAATTCGGTTGTGGGTTTAAAACCTACGATTGGCCTTTTGAGCCGCAGCGGGATTGTTCCCATTTCCAGTACGCTGGATACACCTGGGCCGATGACGCGCAGTGTGGTTGATAATGCGATTATGCTTGATGCGCTTTTGGGAGTGGATATGAAAGATTCCGCTTCCGCGAAAATGAATGCAAAACCAACTGATTTTGCCTCTAAAATTGCCGAAATTAAGGATATGAAGGCGTTTTTAAAGGATAAGCGTCTAGGTTATTATGAGCAATATATGGAGGAAGACACATTGTATAATCAGGCAATTGCTACACTCAAAAATGCCGGTGCTACGCTGATTGCGCTCGATAGTGCAAACATTGATCTACCAGAATTTACACGCGTCCTAAATCTTGACATGAAAAGAGATCTGCCCAATTATATCGAAAATTATGGCGGCTCAGACCTAAAAGTAAAAACACTTGAAGATATTGTGGCTTTCAATAAAAAGGATTCCAGCAGGACGATGCCTTATGGGCAAAAGTTATTTTATGGCGTATTAAAAGATAGTGCTAGCGAAGAGGAGTTCAGTAAAATAAAAGATACGTTACAAGCACGCGGGCGAAAGTTTTTTGATCAAAAAATGAAACCTAACAATCTTGATGCGGTTCTTTCGATCAATAATTATATGGCCGGTTATGCCGCGGTGGCAAAATATCCCGCACTCACCGTTCCCATGGGTTATACCGAAGAAAACCAACCTATGGGACTTACATTTATCGCTTCCGGAGGTTCTGAAGCTCTACTTTTGCAATTGGGTTACGCGTATGAGCAGCTTTCTAAAAAGCGTAAATCTCCCGTGGATTATGAGTAACTCCATAATTATTAAACAATTTGACAGCCGGAGAACCAAACTAGTCGAAAGTTTTTTGTTTTTATAGATTCGTCTTTGCGCAATCTCCCTTCATTGAAAAGAAGTGTCGGGGATGGAAATTTTTATTTCGCTTTAGATCAGCTTTGTCGTGCAACTATCTATTTTAAATTGAGTATTTAAAATAAATAATCTTCTACAAAAGTATAACACGGCTTATGAGGAAAACACTACTTTTTCATTCGGTTTATTTATTGTTTTTCTGCCATTGTTACGCGCAGGAAATTCAACAGATTGATCAGGATTCAACTGGAATTACAAATTTGGGACTTTACAACGGAGATCTTGCAGAGGTTTACCTTTTCAAAAACACCTCACTTATATTTGGACCGTCGCTCAACGAAACCAGTATGTTCAATTTTTATGAGTTCCCGGTTCTAATTCAATTTACAGCGCATAAATGGAAATTTTACACCGGTGGACAGATTAATTGGATGTTGGATAGGGAAGAACTACTTCGAGGAAATCGTTTTGCTGGGAAAACCTTTGGGCTTTCGGTTCCTATAGGAATTCGATATAATGTAAACGAGAACCTATTTATGGAATCAAAATACTCTCCCAGTATAGCACCCGCTAAAATGCAACCGTCGTTCAATATCACTCCAGACAGCAAAACTATGTTCGAATTTGGCGCCGGATATAAGTTTTGAATATTGAAAAATGACTGAAAATGTTGAGTAAATGAGCGGTTTACATCGGTTTTTAACCACTTTTCGTCATTTTCTAGACGTCACAATCTCATTAATAAAACGTATCTTTGCGCCCTCTAAAAAATAGCATTATGCGCACTAAAACCTTAAAGAAGAACCGAATAAACGTTGTCACTCTAGGCTGTTCAAAAAACGTTTATGACAGCGAAGTCCTTATGGGCCAACTTCGGGCGAACAATAAGGAAGTAGTGCACGAGCAGGATGGCAATGTTGTGGTGATCAATACCTGCGGCTTTATTGATAATGCAAAAGAAGAATCGGTCAACACCATTTTGCAATATGTTCAGCAGAAAGAAGAAGGTCTTGTAGATAAGGTTTTTGTGACCGGTTGCCTTTCGGAACGTTACAAACCCGATCTACAAAAGGAAATTCCCAACGTTGATCAATATTTTGGCACGACAGAACTTCCCGGTTTGCTTAAAGCGCTGGGTGCAGATTATAAGCATGAACTCATTGGGGAGCGCCTTACCACGACACCGAAAAATTACGCGTATCTAAAAATTGCCGAAGGTTGTGACCGGCCGTGTTCCTTTTGTGCAATTCCGTTAATGCGCGGTGGACATAAAAGTACGCCTATTGAAAATCTGGTTATCGAAGCTAAAAAACTGGCTGCAAACGGTATAAAAGAACTTATTTTAATTGCTCAGGATCTTACGTATTACGGTCTTGATATTTATAAAAAACGTGCGCTGGCAGATTTGCTCCGCGAACTCGTAAAAGTGGAAGGCATTGAATGGATTCGCTTGCATTATGCCTTTCCCACCGGTTTTCCGGAAGATGTGCTCGATGTAATTAAAGAGGAACCCAAAGTCTGTAATTATATTGATATTCCGCTCCAGCATATTTCTACTAAATTGCTCAAATCGATGCGCCGCGGTACGACGTATGAAAAAACCAATGCGCTGCTGAGAAAATTTAGGGAACAGTTGCCAGAAATGACCATTCGTACCACTTTGATTGTGGGTTATCCCGGAGAAACGCAAGAGGATTTTGAACTGTTGCGTGACTGGGTGGAGGAGATGCGTTTTGAACGTTTGGGCTGTTTTACGTATTCGCATGAAGAAAATACGCATGCCTTTAATCTTGTGGATGATGTTCCTGAAGAAGTGAAAATGGATCGTGCCAATGAAATTATGGCAATTCAATCACAAATAAGCTGGGAGCTGAACCAAGCCAAGATCGGTAAAGAATTTAAAGTGGTCATTGATCGCAAAGATGGTAATAATTATGTGGGTCGTACGGAGTTTGATTCCCCTGATGTTGATAATGAGGTTCTTATAGATGCAACCAAATATTATCTGAAAACCGGCGAATTCACAACCATTAAAATCACTGAAGCAGAAGATTTTGATCTCTACGGAATTCCGATGGAAATTCTAGAATCACCAGTTCACCATGCGAGAAAACTCAGTACGCAGCGTTCTTAATTCCGGATTTAGAGTAAAGATTTAAGAATTAGGAATTAACACGTTTTCATCTTTTCCAAAATCCTAAACTTTGGAAAAGTTTTACAACGGCGCAAATGAGATAGGACGTTTGAAATGAGAACTTTAAACTCTGAACTCTCAACCCATAACCTTTCTGTCATCCCTTTCAATAATTCCATCCCGCAAACGAATAATGCGGTGCGCACGATCAGCGATATCTTCTTCGTGAGTCACTAAAATTACGGTATTGCCGGCAGCGTGAATCTCATCAAAAAGTTTCATAATTTCTTCCGAAGTTTTGGAATCGAGATTTCCGGTGGGTTCATCGGCAAGAATTATAGAAGGTTTATTTACCAAAGCGCGACCCACGGCCACACGCTGGCGTTGCCCGCCCGAAAGTTGGTTGGGTTTATGATCCATCCGGTCTGCAAGGCCAACGTCTGTCAAGACTTTTTCTGCACGGGCGCGGCGTTCCGATTTTGAATACCCAGCATACACCATGGGCAGTGCAACATTATCTAAAGCGGTGGTGCGCGGCAACAGGTTAAAGGTCTGAAATACAAAACCGATCTCTTTGTTGCGCACTTCGGCAAGTTCATCATCGCTCATTCGGCTCACATCCTTTCCATTTAAGATGTAGGTTCCAGAAGTAGCGGTATCCAGACATCCCAACAGATTCATTAAGGTTGATTTTCCCGATCCTGAAGGCCCCATAAAGGCAACATATTCTCCTTTATCAATATCGAGATCAATACCCTTAAGTACGTGTACAATCTCGTTTCCCAATGGGAAATCGCGCGTAATATCCCTAATCTTGATTAAGTTGCCCATAGGTAGCTTTTCGGTTTACAAGTCCCAATTTACGGGATTTTATTATAAGTACGTTAGTGGCGGTAGATGTTACATATTTAAAGCCGTATTTTGAAATGCTCTTTTTCCTGCTCTCGCCGAAAGAATACAAAACCCAGCCAAAAACAATCTACGGTAACGCGAACTTTAGGATGCTGTTTTATCGATTCCCAAGTTTCGGTCATTTCTGCTGACCAATAAATATCATCAAAAATAAATACGAAATCATTGTGTGCAGTGCCCAAAAGTAACTCAAAATAAGACAAAGTCGCCGATTTACTATGATTTCCATCAAAGTAGACAAGATCGTATGAGTTGGCTAAATTATCGGCTAAAAAGCTTGAAAATCGGTCGTTTTTAAGGTGTAAATGGGAGAATTTTAATGAATCTAACTTCTGAGCAGCAACCTTCGCAATTTCGGTGCAGCCTTCTACACTCGTTACTTTTCTGGCTTCAGCCAAACTAAATGCCGCTGTCGCCAGTCCCACGGAAGTCCCCAATTCCAATACATTTTTCGAATGAAAATAAGTTGTGACGCGATAAAGCAAATGCATTCGTTTTAAATTGGCTCCCGCGTTTTTTCCGAGATCAGAAATTTTCCTTTCATCATTTTTAAAAACGCGTGAACCCGCACCAAAATCGGTTATTTTGATCGTTTTTTGGTCATTTAGTATAGATTTTCGGTAGTTTTTCAGTTTCGCGTAAGCGGGATATTTTTGGCGATCATAAAGACATTTTGTCAAAAAATCATATACAAAAGGGGAGTGCACTCCATGCTGATTGGTTGCTTTCCGCAGAAATCCCAAATATTGTTTTAGAGAATACCATTGGGATCCCAGCACTTTTTAGTTTTTAAACATGAAATACACTGCGAGGACTAGAAAAACGCAACCTATTAAATGATTCATCTTAAAGGTTTCCTCTTTAAAAGCGATAAGCATAAAACCCACAAAAACGACCAGCGTGATCACTTCTTGAATCACTTTGAGCTGCATTAAAGTGAAAGGACCGCCATTTTCTTCAAAACCTATCTTATTGGCCGGCACTTGAAAAAGATATTCAAAAAGCGCAATGCCCCAACTGATGAGGATCACGCTGATCAAGCTGAGTTTGCTGAACCATTTCCATTCGGCAAATTTTAAATGGCCGTACCATGCCAGGGTCATAAAAGTATTAGAAATCACGAGAAGGACAATAGTTAAAAATGCTTTCATAGCGCATGATTTTAAAAGTCACTATCACACAGAGAGCTCAAACCAGCGCTCGGTTTTCTGGTCTATGCTATCTTGTATTTTTTGAAGTTCTACAGAAGCGGCGTTAATCTCATCGCCAGAAAGTTCTGGATCGAGAAACATTTTTTCCTGTTCTGTCTTTTTATTTTCCAGCTTTGCGATCTCTTTTTCTAGCCGGTTATATTCCTTTTGCTGCTCATGGGAAAGCATGTTATCCTGTTTCTTCCAGTTGTCTTTTGTAGTATTATTAGTGTTTTTAACTTCTTTCTGGGGAGTTTCCGAAACGTTTTCAGGACTCTCCTCGTAAGATCTAAAATCAGAATAGTTACCGGGAAAATTTTCAACGTTTCCGTGACCACGGAAAACAAAAAGGTGATCCACAATTTTATCCATAAAATAGCGGTCGTGGGAAACTACCAGTAGACAGCCGGGAAAATCCATAAGAAAACTCTCCAACACATTGAGCGTTACAATATCCAGATCGTTAGTAGGCTCATCGAGAATAAGGAAATTAGGATTCTGAATTAAAACCGTGCATAAATAAAGTCGTTTTCGCTCGCCACCGCTTAATTTTTCGACAAAATCATATTGTTTTTTTCGATCGAATAAAAAGCGTTCCAGCAACTGCCCAGCAGAAATCTGACCTTTTTTCAATGGAATATAATCGCCAAATTCCTTAATGACATCTATAACCTTTTGACCAGGTTTTATGGTAATACCTTTTTGCGTGTAATAACCAAATTGTATGGTCTCACCGATCATCACTTTTCCACTATCATATTCTGCCTTTCCTGTAAGGATATTCAAAAAGGTTGATTTTCCAGTACCATTTTTTCCAATAATCCCGATACGATCGCCCCGCTGAAAATTGTAATTGAACTTATCAAGGATCACGCGCTCTTTAAACTTTTTGCTCACTTTGTACAGCTCCACAACTTTGTTGCCCATGCGCTCCATATTGAGCTCCAGTTGCACTTCATGATCCTGGCGGCGCTTACCGGCGCGTTCCTTGATCTCGTGAAAATCGTCAATACGTGATTTTGACTTGGTTGTACGCGCCTTGGGCTGACGCCGCATCCAGTCCAGTTCTTTTTTGAAAAGCTGTTTGGCCTTGCCAGTTTCGGCTTCTTCGGCGCTTATGCGAGATTCCCGTTTATCGAGATAATATGAGTAATTGCCTTTGTAGTTGTAAAGGTTTCCACTTTCCAATTCTATAATTTCATTACAAACGCGCTCCAAAAAATAACGGTCGTGGGTCACCATAAAAATGGTTAGGTTTCCCTTAGCAAAATAAGCTTCCAGCCATTCGATCATTTCCAGGTCCAGATGGTTAGTAGGCTCATCCATAATGAGCAGATCAGGCTTGTGCAGCAACATATTTGCGAGTGCAAGTCTCTTTTTCTGACCGCCGCTCAGTTTTTCCACTTTTCGATCGAGATCGTCCAGTTTTAACTGGGAGAGAATCTGTTTGTACTGCGTCTCAAAATCCCATGCTTGTAAAGCTTCCATTTTATCAAAAGCAGTTTGATACGCGTCTGCATTATCTATATTTTTCAACGCTTTTTCATAAGCTGAAATAGCAATCAGGGTTTCATTATCGCTATCAAAGATGGTTTGCTCTACCGTAAGGCTGCCATCAAGGTCAGGTTCTTGCGCGAGAAAGGAGATTTTTACATCCTTGCGGTAAACGACTTGCCCGCTGTCCGGTTTTTCTTTGCCGGCAAGAATATCAAGCAAAGAAGTTTTACCCGCCCCGTTTTTTGCAATCAAACCAATTTTTTGCTCTTGATTGATACCAAAAGAAAGGTCAGTAAAAAGAATTTTTTCGCCAAAGGCTTTGGCAATAGATTCTACAGAAACATAATTTATTGTACTCATAGTCGGCAAAATTAGGCTTAAATTTTTGATTGATGAAACTTTAAAACAGCCTAAAAATTTGATTTTATCAACTGTTTTTCAGCGTTTTAGTCGGTTTTTTACCTTTCCATACCCGTTTTAGGTTTAGGAAGTTTTGTGGGTTTGGCGTAAGACCATGAACATCCTTGTGCAAAAACTGTATCACTTCGTCATAATATAGGGGTATAAAAGGCGCTTTTCTTATAAGAATACTGTCCATTTTCTTATAAATTTCCTGACGTTCTGTAATATCCGTTACACTAAAACTATGCTCATAAAGTGTGTCATAGACAGCATTTTTGAAATGCGTGTAATTAGGTCCATTTGGAGTAAAATTCTTACTGTAATAAAGAGAAAGGTAATTTTCTGCATCGGGATAATCTGCGATCCAGCTGGCGCGAAAAGCATCGAGTTGCCCTGTAGATTTTAATTGGCGTAGCGTGGAGGGCGGCATCACGTCTATATTAATGAGCAGCCCGATTTTACCCAGCTCCCGCTGAATATATTCGCAAATGTCAAGGTATTGCGCATTTGTCCCTATGCTAATGCTGGGCGTATTGTTACCAGTTTTTTGAATGTACTCATCAATAAGTTGGCTCGCTTTTTCCGTATTGTAAGTGTAGCCGCTATTTTCTACATAACCCGGCAAGCCTTTTGGAATAAAGCCGGCATCTGCCGGTTTACCTATGCCGTTGCGCAGATACGTGATCATTTTTTGCCGGTCAATACCATAATTTACCGCGCGGCGCAGCAATTCTGAACGCACTTCGTCCGATTTACTGCCTAGAAAAAAACCAATATATTCCGTATTGAGAAATGGACCGGTGATTACTTTTACGTTTTCTGCATATTTATCTTTTAACTTGCCCAAGGGTGTCAATAATTCATCTTTATACGAAGGATCAAGACTGTTTAAAAAATCAAGGTTTCCTTGCGCAAATTGGAGAAATTCACTCTGTTTATCGGGTAAAAAAGTAATTGCCACTGCTTCCAGGTACGGGAGTTGGCGACCTTCTTTGTCCTTTTCAAAATAAAGTTCGTTTTTCCGCAGAACAAGTTTTACACCTTCTTGCCAGCGCTTAAATTTAAAAGGCCCTGTGCCTATGGGATGCGATCTGAAATTACTGCCGTAAAATTTTGTAATCTCATGTGGAACGACTGAACAATAGCGCATGCCGAGCAGTCCAATAAAGGCGGGAAAAGGTTTGTTAAGTGTAATGCTGAAAATACTATCGTTAAGCGCTTCATAACTTCGAACATTGCTCAAAACCCAACTACCGGGCGAAGCGACCTGTGGATCTTTGAGCCGGTCAAAACTGTAGGCAAAATCCGCCGCAACCACTTTTCTGGTACTGTCTGCTGTTTTAAACTGTGCATGCTTGTGAAAATAAACGTCATCGCGCAGATGAAAAGTGTAGGTTTTAGCATCTTCAGAAATTTCCCAGCTCTTGGCAATATCGGGCACGATATTAAGGCTGTCATCCTGTTGAACAAGACCATTGAATAACTGATTTGTAGGCCAAATTATAGGTGGATTACGGGCGAAAGCAGGATCTAATGTCGCCACGTTGTAGTGCTCATTGTATCGAAATACTAGGTTTTCCCTGGTATTATTTTCGGGCTCTGAACAACTGCTTAAAAGTATGTTCAACAAGATAAATCCGGATAAAAGAATAAATTTATGGTAGTTTTTTCTCAATTTTTGCATGTACTTGCCAATAAATATCTTTTCAATTAAATAAAAATGGCTGGTTTTAACTGTGTTGTAGTTGCGAAGTACGCTTGTGGAGGCGCAAATGTAACCAAAAAACTACGAGTATAAAGGAGTGCTCTAGGTGAAAACGCAGCATTTTATTTACTGAACTGAAAGCTCACTTTTTCAAAAACCTCTACGATGCCAAGTGAATTTCAGTAAGAAGATTTTGATCAGGTGCATTGTAATGAAGAAGCAAATGTTTATTTGATAAGATTCTAAGCGTCAATTTAAATAAAATGGATAAAAAGAAGTAGTGCGCTTTATGTCCGGTTGTATAAAATAAATCTATTCCAATTTAAAAAACGGTCGAAAAAGGATCAATATTGAACCGTTTTCGACCGTTTTTAACCTATTTAATAGTTTCGGTTTTTTATTTTTTTTCCGCTAAAAATTTATTTTGAAGACTAAATTTTAGATATTAATTCCTACCGGAAGCAATTTTTTATATTTTCTTCGGTTAGAACGCATAAATTTTGCAATTTCCGGGCATGTAGGGACCAAACTGATATTTCGGTTTTCAACCTCTTTAAAAACGGTTACGATAAAATCATTCATGTGATCTTCGCTTCCTTCTGGCATTTGAAGTTTAGTCAGGAAGATTTTGCGATCTTGTAGAGAATATTCAATTTTAGCTAATTTACCATCAAATGTGGTTTCAAATTGTCTCAAAAATTCGTTGTCGGTTAATTCAATCTCGCTCATTACATTCATATTTTTTGTTTTAAAAAATAATTACGTTGTAGAAGTATTTTGGATAAGAAGTAGATGGCACACTTTATTTAACAGTTACGCCTTCGTAAATTTACAAAAATTTAACGGTTTTTCAAAAATTTTAAATGTTAAAGCCTTATATTGATATAGAGAAAATACCCGTTTATGTGATGCCGGGAATGGCTGCAAGCCCAGAAATATTTGGATTTTTGTCTCTTCCGAAGCGTTTTGAAATCCATACTTTATGTTGGAAAATTCCTGAAAAAGAGGAAAACCTAGTCAGTTATTCCAAAAGAATGCTTGAGGAGGTTCATCATGATAATCCTGTATTGATAGGGGTTAGTTTCGGCGGAATAATCGTTCAGGAAATGGCGAAAATCATTTCTGTGAGAAAACTGATCATTATCAGCAGTGTCAAGACGAAATTTGAATTGCCTCGAAGGATGCGCGTATCAAGAAATTTAGGTCTTTATAGCATTGCTCCGGTAAATCTGGTAAAAAGCATGAAAAACTGGTCAAAATACGCATTAACTGATAAATTGAAACATCGGTTAGAATTGTATAAAAAATTCCTTTCTGTAGATGATCCACATTATTTAAAATGGTCCATTAAGCAAATGCTTTGTTGGGATCAGAAAGAACCATTACCGGGCATTGTGCATTTACATGGTGCGGCAGACCCCGTGTTTCCTCATAAATATATCAATGATTGTATTACAATTCCGGGAGGAACACATATAATGATAATCCTGAAATACAAATGGTTTAATGAAAACTTACCCGGAATTATTGAAAATTAATGATTAATTTGCATTTAAAGAAAAGTTAACTATGAAAATTATAAAAACAATATTTGCTGGAATAGGGATAATTGCCGTTGGCATGTTTTCCGTACAGGCAGTACAGGATGCGCCAAACGAAAGCCCTTCTGCCGAAAATCAAGATCAAAAGCAGCAACAGGCTACTATAAATCCGGAAAAAGATCAGGAAAATGTAGTTCAAGGATATAACGTGTATGCGATCCCATTACCTGAACAGGTAAATTTTGCGGGTGAACCGGCCCCACTCAATGATCCTGATATCAGAGAGCGTTTGGATCGCGAAATGCTCGTAAATACGTACTGGCAGTCTAATGGATTGCTGCTTATAAAGCGTGCGCACAAGTATTTTCCTATAATAGAACCTATATTAAAGGAAGAAGGTATTCCTAACGATTTTAAATATCTCGCCGTAATAGAAAGCGGACTTACGCAAGCTGTTTCGCCCGCGGGAGCCCGTGGTTTCTGGCAGTTGATGAGCGGTACGGGGCGCGATCTTAATCTTGAGGTCAATGATAATATAGATGAGCGCTACAATGTGGAAAAGGCAACTAGAGCGGCTTGTGAATATTTAAAGAACTCTAAGAGTAAATGGGGAACATGGACTCTTGCTGCGGCTGCATACAATGCCGGGAATGCTGGTATAGACAGACGTCTTGAGGAGCAGGATGTGGATAGTTATTATGATCTGCTTCTTGGTGAGGAAACTGGCCGCTATATTTTCAGAATCCTTGCATTAAAGGAGATTTTAGGAGATCCAGCGAAATTCGGGTTCAACTTTAAGCAAGAAGACCTATATCATGAAGTACCCACGTACGAAGTTAAAGTAGATACGGCAGTGACTGATTTTGTACGTTTTGCACAAGGTTTTGATATAAATTACAAAATTTTAAAACTTCACAATCCCTGGTTACGTGAAGACCACCTCAATAACGATTCACGCAAAGAATATCTTATCAAGATACCCAAAAAAGGATATTACAGTCCGGCGGTAGGTAGTTAACTTTATAATGCTGTGGTTTTATGAATATTACCATGTTTTTTTTGCTGGTCGCTATAGGACTCTGCGCTGGTTTATTGAGTGGTGTGCTGGGCGTGGGCGGCGGTGTAGTGATGGTGCCGTTGATGCTTTTTCTGTTGGGTTTTAGCCAGTATGAGGCACAAGGTACAAGCCTAGCGGTATTAGTGCCACCGGTAACACTTGTGGCGGCCTATAATTATTCTAAGGAAGGCTACGTTAACTGGAAATATGCATTGATCATGTCCCTCTTTTTTGTGATAGGTGGTTATATAGGAGCTAAATTTGCCGTGCGTATTGATGCAAAAATATTACGCAAAGTTTTTGGAATCGTTTTGTTGATAATTGCTGCCAAAATGATTTTTGGAAAGTAGCTTTAAGATTGATGTTATTTTAAAAAAGCCTGATTTATTAATAAATCAGGCTTTTTTAATGCTCAGCATGTTTGTAATAGGAAGTATAGAAACTAAGTGTTTAAATGAATTGTAAATTTTTATCACTTTTCTAAATGTGTTTTATTGACTATAAATCTAAGTTCTAGCCAGAAAAAATACGTTAGCTGAGTTGAATTCTGTAAAAATTTAAATCAAAGATTGCATTTACCGATTGAAAATTGTCATTTTTCATGCAGTTTTTTGTATATCCGCAAGGTGTACTAGTAAAATGTTATACTTGAGGAAAAGTAATCGAATTTATTCTTCCTAGCCATTTTCGACCCTTTTAATCGTTTTTGTGAGTTTCCCTGCGGGTCGGGCTTTGCGCTGCAATCTTTTTGCTCGTTCCTCGTAAAAAGGATTTCCACTACAATCCCTAACGCGAAATTCATTTTACCGTCGAGATTCTGAATATAGCTTGAAATATCCTAGCTTCTTTTGATGCATTA
>JBBPYO010000200.1:0-4295 GCA_038199845.1 Flavobacteriales bacterium | reverse complement strand
AGCTTCTGCTATTTCCACTTTTTTTAAAGTAAAGATGCGCTCGTTTTTAGTGGGTAATTTAGGAGTAATCTCACTAGTTGCCCATCTATTAGTTTCTAAAGGTTTTGGTTTGCCTGCAGTGACAGAAGTAAAAATCAGTAAAATAAGGAGAATTGCGGGCCACGGTAAAATCTTTAAGCGAAGCATAAATATATGGTGTTTTGGAAAGTATTTCTAATTTGGGAAAGCCAATACTTAAATATTCGTTAAAATACCATATAATTATAAACGAACCAAATTTTTTCAAAGTAATTCAATATTTAATCTGAAAGGAAACGAATTGTTCTACTTTGAAGGCACTCATAATTATAAAAACATCTATGGCTAAAAATCACAGAAAACGGGCATTTTTAAGATTAAAAATGCCCGTTTTCTGTGATTTTTAGCCAATTTTCCGGTTAATTATTCAGCATTACGGGCATTACCAACATCATAACCTGTTCACCTTCATCCTGACCATCAACGGGAGTAAGAATACCGGCACGATTGGGCAGTGACATTTTAAGGGAAACATCATTGGCATTTAGGTTATTGAGCATTTCTACCAGAAAACGTGAATTAAAACCAATCTGCATATCATCACCTTGATAATCGCAAGTAAGACGTTCTTCGGCCTTGTTGCTGTAATCTACATCCTCGGCAGAAATATTTAGTTCTGAGCCTGCTACTTTTAAACGAATCTGGTGTGTAGTCTTATTAGAAAATATAGAAACCCGACGTACTGAATTCAAAAACTGATTACGATCTATTACAAGTTCGTTAGGATTTTCCTTAGGGATTACCGCTTCATAATTGGGATATTTTCCATCGATAAGACGGCAAAGCAATTGCACATTATCAAAAGAAAATTTGGCATTGGACTCATTGTATTCCACAATGATATCATCATCACTTGCTGCAAGAATTCCTTTTAAAAGTGTTAATGGTTTTTTCGGCATAATAAACTCTGCGGTCTGCGTTGCCTGCACATCGGTGCGCGAATATTTGACCAATTTATGTGCGTCTGTGGCCACAAAAGTTAAGCCTTCGGTATCAAATTGAAAAAATACGCCGCTCATCACCGGGCGTAAATCATCATTACCAGCGGCAAATATGGTATTGCTCACTGCGGTAGCCAGAACAGCAGCAGGAATAGTCACTTTGCTGGGATCATCAAGTTCTACTGCACTGGGAAATTCTTCACCACTTGCATAAGCCAAGGCGTATTTACCGTGGTTTGAACTGATCTCGACGGTGTTGTTGTCTTCGGCCACAAAAGTAAGTGGCTGTTCTGGAAATGTTTTTAAAGTATCAAGCAATAAACGGGCGGGAACGGCAATGTTTCCGCTGTCTTCTGACTCTACTGTAAGGGTAGCGATCATGGTAGTTTCAAGATCGGAAGCCGAAACTTTAAGTTCGTTCCCTTCCAATTCAAAAAGAAAATTATCCAGAATGGGCAGCGTGTTACTGTTATTGATCACTCCGCCTAGAACCTGTAATTGCTTGAGAAGATATGAGCTAGATACGATAAATTTCATCAGATGGTATTGTTTTTGGATGTTGGTTTCAACTTTCAAAAGTCAAAAACCACAATTTAAAATGTGATAGGAATTGACCTAAAAATGCGTTACTTTGGGTTAAAAATATGCAATTATACCCGAAAAATAGCGGGAGTACAAATATATTGTTTAGCCTATTTCTTCGGAAACAAACTTATCAACATCTTCTAGCGGTAGTTGCGTTTTCTCCCGAACAGAAAAACCGCTCCAAAAATCGCTAAAAACGCCAACGGAAGCCCTAAAACTAATAGTTGCCACGTATTTCTCTCGTTGGCCACGCGCTGCACATCAAGCGCGGGCAAGTGGACCGTTTTACTTCTTATGTTAATAAGCCCATTATCGTCAAGTAGGTAATTTACCGCGTTCAGTAAAAATTCTTTGTTCCCATACTGGTCAAAAGTGAACTTGTCAAAACCCAGTTCAAGCGGACGCCCCTGTTGATCTATATCGTTTTTGATCAGGTCGCCGTCTGCCACTATGATCATTTTTGTGGTTTTGTCTGCGCTTTCGCGGAATGCTTCACCGGAAATTTCCAGCGGAAGCACCCTATTTTTAAAGGCCGAAACAAAATTACCTTCCAGCAATACTGCCATATTTTGCGGACCCGCAGTATATGCCGAAGGATCTGGTTCCAGATTCAAATCATCAAGCGAAATAGGTGTGGGCACGCCTTTTAATTTAGAAAGGTTTGAACTGTGAAGCAAAACAGTTTTTGTGATCCCATTATCTAGCAAATCAATCTGATTTGCGTATTCAAAACGTACAGGATTATCGAGATTTGTAGTAATGGGATGCTTCTCGTCGCTGGTCACCAGTGGATAATAGAACCACGGTAATTGTTGATATTCAGAATTGCTTCCTTCGCCCGTGGCCAAAATAATGGGTGCAGAATAAAGATCTTCAACAAGCACGGGATTAACGCGCACGCCATATCTAAAAAACATATCGCCCAGATTAAGATCACGGTTTATGGCCACGGCGGCACCTTTATTGCTATATAGGCTATCCGTTTCCATAACCACTTTATCAAGCAGCCATAAACTTTTACCACCATTCATGGTATATTGATCTAAGGCGTATTTCTGAGCATCTGTAAAGGCCTGTGTTGGTTTAGCAATTACGACAAGATCGAATTTCTGAAGTGCTTTAAAGGTATTTTCAGGGGCACTTTCTATAGAATCAAGGGGAAAAGACGCAATAAAATAACTTTCGCGGAGCGTGGAAAAAAAATCGGCAATATAGCGGTCATCGAGTTCGCCATTACCTTTGAGCACCGCGATCCGTTTACTTTTAGGATTCAGCAATTTATAAAGCGCGCCAGTAATTTCGTATTCCAGATTTTGGGTGGAACGGCTCACCAATTCATCAGGAGAAGCACCCAGTGTTTTTTTTAAGAGCGGAATCTTGACCGATTTCTCTTTATAGGAAGCGGTGGCCCACGGAAAAATGAGCTCTTGTGATACTTTCCCATTTTCGCGCAGCTGAATTTGTTCGGGACGCATACCGCGCTGATTGAAATCCTGCGCAACCGTTTCAGAAGAACTGTTTTCGGGCACGGGATTGATAAAATCAAATTGAATATTTGGATTGACCGCGGCATATTCTTCAAGCAACTGACGGGTTTCGGACTGTAATTTTCTGAAGTCCGGTGGTAATTCCCCAGCCAAAAAAACGTCAATAATAAGGGTGTTATCGGCCTTTTGGAGGATGTTTTTAGACGTTTCCGATAGTGTGTAACGTCTATCTTGTGTAAGATCCCAACGCGTGTATAGATAACTGGCAAGTAAATTTATACCAACAAAAATGACCAGGCCTGCGAGGATTATTTTTATGTTTTGGGCAGGTTTCAATTATCGGTTGGATTTTAATTTGATAACGGTAAAAAGTAAAAATAAAGCAGTTAAGCTTATAAAATAAAGAAGATCGCGGGTATCTAAAACACCGCGAGAAATACTGTCAAAATGAGTTCGTAAGCTCCATTGCTCGAGTATTTCAACGCCTGTCAGCGCATCAAGCCCATAATACAAAATAAAGCAAATAACCACTGCGGTAATAAAAGCCACGACCTGATTCTGTGTGAGTGAAGAGGCAAAAACACCGATTGCAGTATAGACCATAGCTAAAAATAGAACGCCAAAATAAGAGCCCAAAACCACACCTACATCATAATTGCCAACTGGATTGCCCAGTCGATCAATGGCATAAACATAAATTAGGGTAGGAATTAATGCGATTAAAATAAGTACAAACGCCCCAAAAAATTTACCAAGTACCAAGGCCGTTTCGCCAAGTGGTTTAGTGAGCAGCAGCTCAAGCGTACCGGTACTCCGCTCATCACTGAGACTGCGCATGGTCACCGCAGGAATTAAGAATAGGAAAATCCATGGGCAAAGTTGAAAAAACGGAGTTAGATCAGCATAACCGTAGTCAAAAACGTTGAATTCACCTTCAAAAACCCACAAAAACAGACCCGTCATCAGCAGAAATATACCAATGACGAGATAGCCGATGGAAGAAGCGAAAAAACTGTTGATTTCTTTTTTGAGAATGGCCAGCAAGAGCAAAAAGGTTAAAGGTTAGGAGTTACAGGTTAAGATTTTGTCCATGCCTAAATAGCATTGACTGCTTTTAGTTGGTCGTTAATATACATTTGTTTGTTCTTTTTACTTTAAACATCTCTCTTGTTTTTTTTTCAAAAGCAACGGGGTTCAGTTTTTT
>JBBPYO010000199.1:0-2949 GCA_038199845.1 Flavobacteriales bacterium | reverse complement strand
CCTCACAAAAAGGATTTTCACTACAATCCCTAACGCGAAATTTAATTGTATGATTTTGGGTTGTTTTTGGGCGTTTCCCTGCGGGCCGGGCTTTGCGCTTCAATCTTTTTGCTCGTACCTCATAAAAAGGATTTCCACTACAATCCCTAACGCGAAATTGGGATTTAATGAAAGAACAAGTGGATAAATAAGGCCAATTTCTATGCCTGAAGTGCCATTTATTGCCTTTTATCGGCGATTTTTCGGGATATGGTGAGTATTAGAAGCAGCACAATTGCACAGGCGCACGCTAGTACAGAAATAACCGCCACTTCGCTGTTTCCGTCGAGCGGGGAACTGTAATTAACCTTGGTTAGATTAAAAATAAGCAGAGCCGCGGCAAGACCCATTAAAATATAGATGAAAATTTTCATGATACAACTAGTTTAGAAGTCCCTGAATGTTTGTGGTAAACAGTTTTACGGCAATGGCGAGCAAAATTACTCCGAACACTTTACGGATAACGCCTATGCCCTGTTTGCCAAGAATACGTTCAATCTTTCCAGAAGACTTAAGTACGGCATACACAAAGATAATATTTATCACAATGGCAACGACAATATTTTCCACCGCATATTCCGCGCGTAGCGAGATAAGTGAAGTCATGGTACCCGCTCCTGCAATTAGTGGAAAAGCCAGTGGGACAATTGAAGCCGTTTCTGGCGCTTCGTCTTTATAAAGCGTGATACCCAAAATCATTTCGAGCGCGATAAAAAACAGGATAAACGCACCGGCCACCGCAAACGAATTTACATCTATGCCTATAAGGTTAAGAATTTCTTTACCTATAAAAAGAAATAAAATCATAATGAAACCGGCAACGATAGATGCTTTTTCACTGTGAATTTTACCTACTTTTTTTTTGAGGCCTATTATAATTGGAATATTGCCAATAATATCAATTATGGCAAAAAGTACCATACTGGCAGTCGCAATTTCTTTAAAATTTAAATTTATGTTCATCAGCACTGATTTTAAGAGCGTGCAAAATTACTGTGAATTAAATGATTTACAATCAAGAATTAAAGAAATATTCGTACAACTAAAAAAGCGCTTAAAAACGTATCTTTACCCTATGTTTCAACTCGGAAAAACAATCGTATCAGAAGAGGTCATCAATAAGGATTTTGTGTGCAATCTCGCCGCATGTAAAGGAGAATGCTGCGTTGCCGGTGAGGCCGGTGCGCCAGTAGAACCTGATGAAGTGCGAATAATGCAGGCAATTTATCCCAAGGTGAAGCCATTTTTGCGACCTGAGGGTATTAAAGCCATTGAAGAACAGGGCACACATATAGAAACCGATTTTGGCGAACTCGAAACTCCCCTTGTAAACGGTGCAGAATGTGCTTATGTAACTTTTACCGATAGTGGTGTCGCTTCCTGCGGAATTGAAGACGCATACAATGCTGGTGAAATCGACTTTAGGAAACCTATTTCCTGTCATTTGTACCCGGTGCGGATACAGCGCTACAGTGAATTTGAGGCGGTGAATTATCACAGTTGGCCTATTTGTGATGATGCCTGCACACTGGGTAAGGAATTACAGGTGCCGGTATATAAATTTACAAAAGACGCCCTTGTACGCAAGTATGGTGAAGACTGGTACCGCGAACTTGAAGAAGTGGCGGATAAAATGACGCGTGAAAATGCGCACTAAGTTACCGGAAATAGGTCCTTCTATTTTTTCTGTAATGAGCGGAATGGCCACGGAATATAGTGCGATCAATTTATCTCAGGGCTTCCCTGATTTTCCCACAGACCCAGAACTTATAGAACTTGTGGCGCAAGCGATGCGCGATGGCTATAATCAGTACGCACCACTGGCTGGTATTTACAGCTTACGCGAAAAAATTGGGGCGATGATTTATTCGTTGCACGGAAGACAATACGATCCCGCTACGGAAATAATGCTTACTGTGGGCGCTTCGGAAGCTTTGTTCAACGCCATCACCGCTTTTGTAAATACTGGCGATGAGGTAATCATAATAAAACCGGCGTATGATATTTATGAGCCTGCGATTTCAATGCAGGGGGCAAAACCGGTTTCGGTACAGCTTAAGCCGCCGTACACGCAGTTGGACTGGGAAGCCGTAAAAAGTGCGATCTCGCCAAAAACCAGAATGATTATTATCAATACGCCACACAATCCCAGTGGGATGATGTTTTCCAAAACTGATATGCAAGCGTTGGAAAAACTGGTAAAAGATACGGATATCTTGATTTTAAGCGATGAAGTATATGAACATATTACTTTTGATGGTCGGCAACATGAGAGCGTTGCACGTTATCCACATTTGGCAGAACGTGCGTTAATTACGGCGTCCTTTGGCAAGACCTTTCATGTTACAGGTTGGAAAATGGGCTATTGTCTGGCGCCGGCAGCGCTGATGCGAGAGCTTCAAAAAGTGCACCAGCTCAGTGTTTTCTGTGTGCACCACCCTACGCAACGGGCACTGGCAACCTATCTTGAAAATCCTGATAAATACCTACATTTAGCCAATTTTTATCAGAAAAAGCGTGATTTTTTCTTGGATCTCCTACAGGATTCCAGGTTTATATTTGAGCCAACGCAAGGCACTTATTTTCAGTTGTTGAATTATAGCAGCATTACTCAAGAGCCTGATGTTGCTTTCGCCGAACGGCTTACTAAAGAACATGGAGTGGCTAGTATACCGGTCTCCGTTTTTAATAAAAATGGAAAAGATGACCATTTGCTGCGTTTTTGTTTTGCCAAATCAAACGAAACCCTTGAAAAAGCAGCAGAAATCTTGAATACCATATAAAAATTTGCCTATTTTTGCCGCTTTGGCCTCGTAGTTCAATGGATAGAATAGCCCCGATAGCTATCGGGGTAGATGCAAGTTTGTTTTTTTGAAATTTTGTGATATAAGGCCTCGTAGTTCAATGGAT
>JBBPYO010000198.1:0-5110 GCA_038199845.1 Flavobacteriales bacterium | reverse complement strand
GGATATAATGATCTCCATCCAGCACTGCGGAACTGCGCATTCCAGCTACATCTGAACCACCAAAAGGTTCTGTTATACATAGACATCCTATTTTTTCACCGGCTATACTAGGTACCAGATATTTTTCTTTGATACGCTCATCACCTTCAGCATTGAGGTGTGTCATCGCCAAATAGGCATGCGCCCACATCGCGGCCGCAAAACCACCGGAATTTATCTTTTGAAGTTCCTCTAGAAAGATGACCGTATAAAAAATATCAAGATCCAGACCACCATACTTTTCGGGATATTTAATACCGAAAAACCCCATATCGCCAAATTTCTTCCAGATCCCAGCATCAATGCTTCCGGTTTTTTCCCATTCGTCAATATGCGGAGCTACTTCTTTAGCTAAAAAATCCCGTAAGCTCTGCCTAAAGAGCTCATGCTCTTCTGAAAAATATGTGTTCTTCATGTAATCTATTTTGTTTTAAAACTAACGTTGTATTGGTAGGTTTTGTTAGCTTGTAAAAGGATACCACAAAAATCTGGCCCTTATTTATGGCTGGATGACAAATATAATTTAATTCGCTTTAATTTATAAACGTTTATCCCATCTATTTTTAGTAGCTCGTCCATTTCTGTAATTCCTTCATGCAGTTCGCGGTAATTTATGATCTCTCGGGCGATATCAAAAGTGATGAAGGACACTGTAGAAAGATCTGAGGCATTGGCATCATTTACATTAATGAGTGTTATTTTCGGCTTGGTCTTTACCGTAAAATCATCTTTGATCTTAAAAACCACAGCACTGGGCAAACCATACACATCAAAAAGCTGATTGTCTTCTAGAAAACCGCCCAGACGTTTTCTGTAATTCACAATACGTATGGCGAGTTCTTCGGTAAGATTGTCTATTGTTAATAGGTCGTCGACGCTCGCGATATTGAGATCTTTCTTTTGAGCAGTGGTTTTCGAGATTCGCGAGTTATAACTTTGCCTGGGCTTAGGATTCGTAACCCATTCGGGGAATTTAAAATAAGGGGATAATTCCTCTAGTAACACATTGGAAACACCGGTAACTTTCTTGAAATCTGCCACAGAATTGATCCATTTATCGCTTTCGCGGAAGCGGTGCAACCTATCAATCTCTACTAATGACATTCCCAGCACATAGCCTTTATAGTCTGAAATAAAATTAGGATTAAATGGATAGATTTTGGGCAGTGTATCGGCGATTTGGACCCCTTTAAGTGAATCTATATGCGCTCTGAAAACCGCCATTTTAGGGTCATTTTCGGGTATTTTAGGTCTAAAATCCCCGAAATATTGAAAGGAAAGTCCAGCACAGATAAGCATTATTAACAGCAAAATCCCGCTTCGTTGCTGCACATTGAGAACGAAGCGGGATTTAAGGCTCATTTAAATTCTTTTTATTAGGACGCTTGTTTTGACCGTTTACTCTTTTTATCGATAACAGCATCCATACGTCCTATTTTTATTGCATTGAGATAGGCTGTGAGTTCTTTGCGCACTTTTGGTGAGAGTAATACCAAACCTATTATATTGGGAAATACCATGGCAAAAATCATGGCATCAGAAAAGGCAATTACCGCACCTAGGCTAGATGCTGCACCTATCACCACAAATATGAGAAACAAAATTTTATAGGTAATATCCTGCGCTTTACCTTTTCCAAAAAGATATTTCCACGATTGTAGTCCGTAATACGACCAGGAGATCGCGGTAGAAATCGCAAAAAGCACAACCGCAACAGTGAGCACGATAGAAAAATAAGGAATAGCCGAATCAAAAGCCACTGAAGTAAGGTCAACGCCATTTATAGGTTGGTTGGTCGCATTCAGCATTACATTGCTTCCGGCATCCAGATTCCCATAAGTAAAAAGATTATGTTTTGCATTGGTTATTACAATCACGATCGCGGTCATGGTACAAATGATCACCGTATCTACAAAAGGCCCCAGTGAGGCCGTTAATCCTTCACTTGCAGGATACCGCGTTTTTACGGCCGAATGCGCGATAGCAGCAGAACCTACTCCCGCTTCGTTAGAAAAAGCAGCACGTTGAAATCCAACTATAAGAACGCCTACCACACCACCAAAGGCAGCATTAGGACTTACTGCGCCTTCCCAGATTTGCACAATTGCAAAACCTATCATATCGTAATTAATACCGATGATCACAAAACCTGCGAGCACATAAACAATAGCCATAAACGGTACTACTTTTTCGGTAAATGAGGCGATTCTTTTAATCCCCCCTATAATTACCAAACCGATAACAACGGCCATCATAAGTCCCAGATAAAGACCTGCATTTGGATTTTCCCATCCGGTCATCTGGATCAGTTGGGCAGAAGCTTGATTGGATTGAAACATGTTTCCTCCTCCAAAGGAAGCGCCTATACACATTACTGCAAAAAACACGGCAAGAACTTTACCAAGCTTTTTTAATTTCATTTCTTCAAGGCCCTTAGAAAGGTAATACATAGGACCGCCATAGGTTTTCCCATTTTCATCTACCTCACGGTATTTCACACCCAGAGTACATTCCACAAATTTTGATGCCATACCTAAAAATCCGGCAATGATCATCCATATTGTAGCTCCAGGACCACCTATGGCGATTGCCACTGCTACACCGGCTATATTACCAAGTCCTACAGTAGCAGAAAGTGAAGCCGTCAATGCCTGAAAGTGGGTGACTTCACCCTGAACCTCTCCAGTAAGTTTGACTGTATCGATAATTTTCCCATCTTCAACCACAATATCGCTACCGGCTGGCACGTGATGGTCAAGATCATCATATTTTCCCCAGGCCGTTTTAAGACTGTCTTTAAAATACCGAAGATTAACACCTTTAAAGTAAATTGTAAAAAAAATGGCTCCCAGCAGCAAAATCATGATCACAATAGGCATTTCTTTGCCCGCAATCTCAATAGGATACATTATAATATGTACTATGGGAGCAGTATATTTTGCAAAAGCTTGATCAATGCTTGCGCCTATAGTTTGACGCTCTTGGGAAAACCCCACTAAAGGAAGTAAAAAACAGAGCATCGAAAAGATTAATTTCTTCATAAGAACTTTAGAGTTGGTTTCTGATATTTTTAAGAACGCATGCAATATGCTAAAAAAATCGACCTTTTCAAAAGTCTACCAGTTAAAATGCAAAATTCTTGTTAATGAATACTGGCAATATCATTATTTTTTTTCACAAAAAAGTAAAATTTAAAAGGGTATCTTACTAATAGTAAAGACTTAACCCTTTTTTTTCGCTGAAAAAAAACGGGTTAAAAGATATAGATTATTTTATTGAAAATCAGCTTAGATTATCCAACAATCACTAAGAAATAGCATCTTTCTTTAGCTTAATCGCAGCAAGATACCGATCCAATTGCTTTTTCACCACTGGGAACAGGAAAAACAGCCCCACCATATTGGGGAAAATCATCGCAAAAATCATTGCATCAGAAAAGTCCCAGATAGAACGCATATTTGCCGCAGCACCTATAATTATAAAAGTGAGAAACAGTAATTTGTAAACCATATCTGCCACTTTACCTCTTCCGAAGAGAAATTTCCAGGATTGTATTCCGTAATACGACCAGGAGATCATAGTAGATACTGCAAAAAGCACCACCGCGATGGTGAGAAAAACATTAGAAAAAGGGATATATTGCGCAAATGCTTTTGAAGTAATACCCGCACCTTCATAAGACAGACCATCAATGATCACGGCACCAGAACCATCGCCACCGTACTGAAAAAAACCATCCATATTAAAGATTATAATAACCAGTGCAGTCATTGTACAGATCACCACTGTATCTATAAAAGGTTCTAAAAGTGCCACCAGCCCTTCACTGGCTGAATATTTTGTACGAACCGCAGAGTGGGCGATTGAGGCAGAACCTGCGCCAGCCTCGTTAGAAAAAGCAGCTCTCTTAAACCCTACAAGCAAAACTCCCACAATACTTCCCACTCCAATGGCGGTAGGATTGAAAGCTTCTTCAATAATCAATAAAATTGCATCGTCAAGAAGGCTTATATTGGCAAGTACGATATAAATACAGGCTGCTAGATAAAAAAGTGCCATAAAGGGCACTACTTTTTCGGTTACTGCTGCGATACGCTTAATACCACCTATTATAATTACACCCACAAAAATTGCAATTACCACACCTATCCAAAAACCGGCACCGGTACTTTGAAGGTTTAAAAGTTCTTTAACCACAATGGTGGCCTGGTTGGACTGTGCAGCATTGCCACCGCCAAAAGAACCGCCAATACAGAATATCGCAAAAATTACCGCTGTAATTCTGCCGAGATTGGCATAACCGCGTTCTTTGAGTCCTTTAGTCAAATAATACATTGGACCACCGTAAATAGTCCCGTCTGGGCCCACGTCGCGGTATTGTACACCAAGGGTACATTCCACAAACTTAGTAGACATCCCAAGCAAACCGCATACAATCATCCAGAACGTCGCACCAGGACCACCTAGAGCGATAGCAAGTGCTACCCCAGCAATATTACCGTTGCCCACCGTACCTGAGACTGCAGTGGCAAGTGCTTGAAAATGGCTTACTTCACCGGCAGAACTTTCATTACTGATTGTAGTTGCTATATCTCCGTCAATATTTAAATTATCATCCAGACCTTCTACATGTGCATGTAAATCATCTACAGTATTCATATCTACGCCTTGAGATATTCCGCCTTCGCCATAAAGAACCTTCGCACCGTGATTTTCAATATCTTCATATTTACCGCGCACCGTTTGAATCGCTCTCCAGAAATATCTGAAATTGGGAAAACCAAAATAAACCGTAAAAAAAGCAGCGCTCAGAACGAGTAGAATCAATACAAAGGGCGTATGAAACACTTCAAAAAATACTATTTTGGAAAAAAAACTGGAAATGGGAGCAAAAGCTTGATCTATTTGATCATCTATACCTATAGTCTCGCTTTGCGAAAAACTTACAAAAGGAAGAAAAATTGCTAAAATCAGGGTTAGAAAGTGCTTCATGAAATAGGTGTCGGTTGGTTAGCGTAGCTTAGTTTTGACCATACCGAAAATAGTCTTTTATAAAATACGCAACAACTCC